>JASLCA010000143.1 GCA_030146225.1 Sphingobacterium sp.
TGCTGTAGATGCTATTGAGGAGCACGAAATTTTGGAAAAAAACCTCGTGCAGATGGAAGAAGCATTAAGCGGTTTAGGAGAGCCTTGTAAGACCATTTTACATGATTTTTACATCTTAAATAAATCCATGACCGAGATTGGTGAGAAGTTCGGATACACCAATGCTGACAATGCCAAGACCCAAAAATACAAATGCCTACAGCGGTTAAAAAAGATATTTTTCAAAAGTACTGTGTAAATTAGCATGAGGAGTTTAAATCAACAAGAGTTTTTAGATTGGTCAGATCTGTATCTGCGAAACGAATTGACAGCAGCAGATCGTCAGCGTTTTGAGCAATTTTGTGCAGCAAATCCTGATTATAAAAGCAGCTTTGAACAGCATCAAGCCTTTTTACAAGATTATCGCACAGCCACAGACAAGCTTGCATTCAAAAGCATGTTAAGTGATACTGCCGCAGCTTACCATAGCACTACGGCCACCAAAAGCCCTACCAAGGTTGTATCCTTATGGGATCGGTATAAGTTTAATGCTGCTGTGGCCGCTGCCATTGCAATTATCTCTGTATTTTCAACCCTATGGTTGACTGGCTACTACTCCAACTTAAAGAAGACATCTTCGGATTACAGTGCCCTACGTAGGGATATGAATACCGTAAAGCGCAATATGAATGCCCACAATGATGCGATTAAAAGCATTAACAACGGGGCTGGAAACGATGCCATGCATTATGGTGCCACAGGATTTATGATTAGCAAAGATGGCTATGTAGTCACCAACTACCATGTGGTCGGTGGTGCAGACTCCGTACACTTACAGAATCATAAAGGAGAATCCTTTAAGGCTGACATTATCTTTACCAATGCAGAGAAAGATTTAGCCATCCTACATATTAATGACTCCACCTTTAGAGGACATAAGTCTATCCCTTACACCTTTAAGAAACAGGATTCGGACTTAGGTGAAGATATCTATACCATAGGCTTCCCTAGAGATGAAGCAGTTTATGGGCAAGGCTATCTAAGCTCCGCAACAGGCTATGCAGGAGACACCCTAGCCTATCAGATTTCCATCCCTGTAAACCCGGGTAATAGTGGTGGTCCAGTGCTGGACAAGGATGGCAATGTTATCGGAATTATCAGCGGTAAACAAAAAGGCATAGATGGGGCGGCATTTGCGATCAAGACCAAGGCATTGACAGAGATCTTAAAGAACCTGCCAGAAAATGTGGTCTTGACCAATAAAAACAGCCTGATTAACCTTTCCCGTACCGATCAGATCAAGAAATTACAAGACTACATTTATATAGTAAAAGTGTATTAATAAATCTAACAATAACAAAAAGGAAGAACAATGTTCTTCCTTTTTTTATGCTTATTTATTTGGTTGCGGTGTAATGCGCAGGTAAGGTTTGACCTCCGTAAAGCCTTTGGGGAACTTAGCCGGGATATCCTCCGTCTTAATCGCAGGAACTACAATCACGTCCTCCCCATCCTTCCAATCAGCAGGCGTAGCAACCGAATAATCGGCAGTCAACTGCAAAGAGTCAATAACCCGTAGGATCTCATCAAAGTTCCGTCCAGTAGAAGCTGGATAGGTTAAGGTAAGCTTAATCTTCTTGTCTGGACCAACCACAAAAACGGAGCGTACAGTCGCCGTCGCAGAAGCATTTGGATGAATCATATCATACAATTCCGAGACCTTTCTATCCTCATCCGCAATAATCGGAAAATCCACTTCGGTATTTTGGGTTTCATTAATATCCTTTACCCAAGCTAAATGATCAGCTACTGAATCCACACTAAGTGCCAAAACCTTAACATTACGCTTTTCAAATTCCGACTTTAATTTAGCCGTACGTCCCAGCTCAGTAGTACATACAGGGGTAAAGTCTGATGGATGGGAATATAGTACTGCCCAGCTGCCATCTATGTAATTATAGAAGTCAATATCTCCTACTGTTGTGCTCGCCTTAAAGTTTGGCGCTTCGTCTCCTAGTCTTAAACTCATTGCTATGGTATTAAATTTTAAACGCTTATATAGTATAGTATACTAATATAGTATATATTTATTTAAATCCCTTTCTAAAATAAAACTTTTTTAAAAAAAATAGATATTACTATGCAAGCATATTAATAAAATGTATATTTGAGTATATCAATAATAGACAGGTTATGCATTTCCAATTAAATGAAGACCACAAGCTGATCCGTGAAACTGCACGTGAATTTGCAAAAAGCCTTAAAGCAGGCGTTATCGAACGGGATGAAAAGGCTGAATTTCCAACCAACTTTGTGAAGCAGATGGGAGATTTAGGCTTTATGGGTATGATGGTGGACCCTAAATATCAGGGTGCCGGCATGGACACACTCGCCTACGCCATTGCAATTGAGGAAATCTCCAAGATTGACGCTTCCGCAGGGGTGATTATGTCAGCCCACAACTCCCTAGTGCTCTATGGCCTACAGGCATTTGGCACAGAGGCACAAAAAGAAAAGTACCTCAAACCCTTGGCATCCGGCGAAAAACTAGGTGCTTTTGCCTTGTCGGAGCCCGAGGCAGGATCCGATGCCACCTCCCAGCATACTACAGCCCTAGACAAGGGGGATTACTACCTGTTGAATGGGACTAAAAACTGGATTACCAATGGTGGAAATGCCGATATTTATTTAATTATTGCACAGACGGATGCTGAGAAAGCACATCGGGGCATTAACGTGTTGATTGTAGAGAAAGGCATGCCTGGGTTTAGCATTGGCCCAAAGGAAAACAAGTTGGGCATACGCAGCTCAGACACCCATTCATTAATGTTTACAGATACAAAAGTGCCCAAGGAAAATCGCATTGGAGAAGATGGCTTTGGTTTTAAGTTTGCGATGAAGACCTTGGATGGGGGACGCATAGGCATTGCAGCTCAAGCCCTGGGCATTGCAGCAGGAGCCTATGAACTGGCTTTAGCTTATGCTAAAGAAAGAAAAACCTTTGGCAAAGCCATAAGTGAGCATCAAGCTATACAATTTAAACTAGCCGATATGGAGGTGGAGATAGAGGCAGCTCGACTACTTACCTACAAAGCTGCCTGGCTAAAAGACCAAAATCTTCCCTATGGAAAAGAAGCAGCTATGGCTAAGTTATTCGCTTCTGAAGTAGCGATGAAAACCACGGTAGAAGCCGTACAGATACATGGCGGCTATGGCTATGTGAAGGAGTATCATGTAGAGCGATTGATGCGAGATGCAAAGATTACACAGATCTACGAAGGGACTTCCGAGATACAGCGCCTCGTTATAGCACGCGAAATATTAAAATAAATTTGCTTATATATAGGCCTTTACTAGGTATTCCGCATGGGATATCTACTAAAGGCCTATTCATTTATGCCACATATATAGGCTATAGCCGAACAGCTAAATGTATTGCTGGTTGTGAGCCTATAACCTTAACTAAACAGCTCTATATGCTTGTCTATATCTGCTAGGTAAGCATAATCCTCAAAGGAAAAAGCACCTGTCTTGCGCATATGGTCATTCAATAGGAACTTAGCTTGCCCAAGCAAGCCCTTATCCTGTTGCAGAAAGCCATCATGCATCATAAGCAAGGCCAAAGGTCGGACTTGTGCAATATCCAAGGTAGCTACATATGCGAGCAGTTCATCCGCCCCTGCTTGTTGAAAAAAGCTTCTCTCCTTGCCAAAAAAATCCAAATAGCCCGCCGTTATAGCCGTATCCTCCATAGGTCTGTCCTCCATGCCTGATCGCTTATCAACCAGCAGGCGTAAAAACTTCCCCATTTCATTAATCCAATTCAGGATAGTATCTTTCTCGTAACGTATTCCCATTATTCTCTTATTTGTCCATCCCCAGTTACATACCATTTTTCACTAACCAATTTTTCTAAGGCAAATGGTCCTCTAGCATGCAACTTCTGTGTGGAAATCCCAATCTCAGCGCCAAGTCCAAACATGCCCCCATCTGTAAATCTGGTGGAAGCATTGGCATAGACTGCTGCCGCATCAACACTGTTCATAAAGGTACTAATTTGCGTAGCATTTTCTGAAACAATACATTCTGAATGTTTTGAAGAATGCGTTGAAATATGCGCTAAAGCCTCCTCCAAAGAGCTTACAGCACGTATAGAGCATTTTAAATCCAAAAACTCCCGTCCAAAGTCAGCCTCCTGCGCCTGCTGAAGCCAAGGATAATCCATCTGCTTCAAGCTACTATACAAGGGCTCCTCTGCAAAGATCTCCACAGCAGAAGCCTTAAAGTAAGGCAGCAGTCTTTGCAAAAAATCTGTTGCAATTTGCTTATCAACTAGGATCGTGTCCAAGGCATTGCAGACAGAGGGTCTAGAGATTTTGGCATTGGCCACAATCTTTGCGGCCTTCTCCAAGTCTGCACTTGCCTCTACGTAGGTATGGCAGACTCCTGCTCCCGTTTCTATGACAGGAACAGTAGCTTGGGCACGAACCCGATCGATCAAAGCCTGAGAACCTCGTGGAATAATAATATCCACATACGCAGTAGCTGTCAATAGCTCCGTCACAAAGGCCCTATCGGTAGGCAAAAGCTGTACACTATCAGGATCAATCGATGCCGCGCTTAGGGCCGCCTGAATAAGCTTCACCAAAACAGTATTCGTATGCCATGCATCAGAGCCACCCCGCAGCAGACAGACATTGCCGGAACGAATACAGAGGGCAGCCACATCAACCGTAACATTGGGCCGGGATTCATAGATTACTGCCACAACCCCTAATGCCACCGTCTTCTTTTCTACCAATAGCCCATTGTCAAGCTTATGCGTAGCTAGGAGCTTTCCGGTAGGATCCTCCAACTGTCTCAGCTCCAAAACCGCATCAGCCAAGGCATAAACCCGAGCCTCATCCAGCAAAAGCCTGTCGTAACGGCTATCAGCTAGATCCATCAACTCCAAATCCTTAAGGTTTTCCAGAAGGATTGTGGCGACCTGCGCGCGTAATAATTCAGCCAAGCGAAGTAAAAAATCCTTGCGCACAGCATTACTACACTGTCCCAACTGAAGGCTTGCTTGCTTAGCAGCGCGTAATTGTCTTTGAATATTTTCCATTATAATAATACAATATCATCCGTATGCGCAATCGCTAAATTCTTAAGCAGTTTTATGCTTGCGACATCGCTAACATCAATCTTAGCCTTGGCTATGGCCAATATCTCGCCATTTTCATTTGCAATCTGAAACACTTCCCCTGTCTCCAAGGGCTGATTAATGGCCACTAAACCCACGGCCAGCAAGCTCTTTCTAGCGCGCAAAGCCTTTTCGGCTCCTGCATCCACCGTTAACAAGCCCCTGATTAGACTTCCACTCGCTAACCATTTGTTTCGCGAAGACACCTTTGAGGGCTGCGCCTTACACACAGTGCCCGTCTCCCCTTTCATGGCCTTCAACAAGCCATCAGCAGTCTGCATGCTAAATATAACAGCTTCTATACCCATTTGATTGGCTAGTTTTGCGAAGTTCAACTTGGATGTCATCCCGCCCAAGCCCACTGATGACTTGTCGGTACGTGCCAGGGCAAGGACTTCCTTATCAATATGGGGCAACAGCGGGATCACCTCTCCTGCGGCATCTAAGAGCCCTGGCACCGAAGTGCTAAATAAGATCCTTTCCGCACCAAAGCCAACAGCTATTAGGGTTGCTAACTCATCATTATCCGAAAACTTCAGTTCCTTATTGCTCACCACATCATTTTCATTGGCAATTGGAATAATACCATTCTTCCACAGCTCCTCATAGGTAGCCTTAAGTTGCAGGAATTGATGCCGATTTGAAAAATGATGCCTTTCACAAAGGCTTTGTGCCAATGCAATATTAAACGCCCTAAAGTAATTGCTATACGTACGCACCAACATGGGATTCCCAATTGCTGCCGCCGCCTTCCGCTCCGCTAAAGTGCCGCTAAACTTCTTTAGAAACTTCTTCCCAGCTGCGACTGCACCCGAGGATACCAAGACAATATTGTACTGCGCTTGCAACAAGGCGGTCTGCCGAGCAATCTCCAATACAATACGTTCATCAATCTCACCAGCTTTTGTTGTAATTGATGCCGATCCAAACTTAATAACCAGAATAGGCTTCTTCATGGCTTAATAATTAGCAGAATAATAAAATTAACTTAATATACTTAAGTATTTGTAAATATAATAAGCATTTTTATAAAAATACGCTATTTACAGGAATTTAAATAAGGAGTGGGATTTTTAAAAAAAATCAATAATAAGGCTATAAAACTTGTTTTAAATAAAAATTAATGCTTATTAGTTAATTTTGGTACGGTTTATGAAACAGCTTCATTAAAAGCTCTTTATGAAAAATATCTTACTTCTGCTGACGCTTGCGATAGTTTCTTTTTCATGTCAAAACAATAGTGCAAGCAGTACTGAAGCCCTGGGCAATACGAAAGACGCACATGGCTGTTTGACATCCGCAGGCTATAGATGGTCTAGCGTACAAGAAAAATGTGTTCGGCCTTGGGAAGCCGGCATAAAACTTTTGATAAGCAAGGCCAGTACAGACTATCAGACCGCAGCCTTTTCTGTAATTGATCCTTCCAAGCAAAAGGCTGAAATTTTTCTTGCAGAAACGGAAAGTTTAATTTTAGACAAGGTCGCTCCCTTTCTCTATTCCAATGAAGAATATCAATTAATAGAACAGGATAATTGTTGGTCATTGGTACACTTGGGGGAAAAGATTTACGAAGAGAAAAAATAAAGCATTTGCTTCCTGCTTTAGGAAGCAAATGCCGGCTTATCCAAAGCGCTCTTTAAACATCTGGTCCATCGCAAACATCTCATCTCGAAGCTTAGCAGCCTCTAGGAAGTCCATATCCTTGGCCGCCTTGTCCATACGCTTACGAACCACTTCTATGGCTTTCTTAAGATCCTTTTCGCCCAAATACTCCATGACGGGTTCTGCTGCTATAAGGCTTGCTGCATCTGGCTCTACATAAGCTTTGGACTCTCCAGACTTAAAGTCCGCCACAGAGGTCTGCTCCATAATTTCTTCTCTACTCTTACCCACAGTACGAGGTGTGATGCCATGCAAGGTATTGTAGGCAATCTGTTTTTCTCGGCGACGGTTGGTCTCCTCAATTGTCACCCGCATACTCCCGGTCATCCGATCAGCATACATAATAACCCGACCTTTGTCATTTCGGGCTGCACGCCCTATGGTCTGGATCAAGGAACGTTCAGAGCGTAAAAACCCTTCCTTATCAGCATCTAAGATCGCGACTAATGTCACTTCAGGTAGATCCAATCCCTCCCGCAGTAGGTTGACACCGACCAATACATCAAATTCTCCGAGCCTAAGGCCACGCAGGATTTCAACCCGCTCCAAAGTCTTAATCTCCGAGTGAATATACCGGACTTTAATATTTAATCGACTCATATACTTGGTCAGCTCCTCCGCCATACGCTTGGTCAAGGTAGTTGCCAGAATCCGGCCGCCCTCTTTAATGGTCTTGTCTACCTCCTCCAGAAAGTCATCCACCTGATTAACGGCAGGATGCACCTCAATAATAGGATCCAACAAGCCTGTAGGACGGATCACTTGCTCCACGACCACCCCTTCAGTCTGCTGCAGTTCATAATCCCCCGGTGTAGCCGAGACATAGATAGTCTGATTGGTTAAGGACTCAAACTCCGCAAAGTTAAGCGGCCTATTATCCATAGCAGCCGGCAGCCTAAAGCCATGCTCCACCAAGGATAATTTACGCGAACGGTCGCCCCCATACATGGCCCGCAGCTGTGGCAGGGTCACATGACTCTCATCAATAACCAAGAGGTAGTCCTCTGGGAAGTAATCTAACAAGCAGAATGGTCGTGTACCTGGTGCTCTACCATCAAAAAATCGAGAATAGTTCTCAATCCCTGAACAATAGCCCAGTTCGCGCATCATCTCCAGATCGTAATTTACACGCTCCTCCAGACGCTTTGCTTCCAGCATCCGTCCATCACCTTCGAGCTGCTCCTTGCGTTGCATAAGCTCATCCTGAATCGCAAAGATGGAGTCCGTAAACTTATCCTTAGGTGTGACAAACAGATTCGCAGGGAATAAGGCAATGTCAGCAACCTTGTTAATTGTCTTACCTGAGGTAGGATCAATCTCACTAATTTCATCAATCTCATCCCCAAAGAAAGAGATGCGAAAGGCATAATCTAAATAAGCCGGGTATATATCTACGGTATCCCCTTTCACACGAAAGGTACCTCGTTTAAAGTCTGCAGTCGTACGTGCATAAAGTATTTCTACCAATCGATGCAGGAAGGCATTGCGAGCAATGGTGGTTCCAATTGAAAACCGAAAGATAGATCGTGAAAAATCCTCTGGATTTCCCATACCATAGATACAGGATACCGAAGACACAACCACAATATCTCTTCTGCCGGACATCAATGAGGAGGTTGTCGCCAAGCGGAGCTTCTCAATCTCTTCATTGATGGCTAAATCTTTCTCGATATAGGTATTTGAAGAGGCGATAAATGCCTCCGGCTGGTAATAGTCATAGTATGACACAAAATAATTTACAGAGTTCTCTGGAAAGAAGTGCTTAAACTCTCCATACAACTGCGCCGCTAAGGTTTTATTATGGCTTAAAATCAAGGCGGGACGCTGGGTCTCCTGGATGACATTTGCCATAGTAAAAGTCTTACCTGAGCCCGTAACCCCAAGGAGATTCTGATACTTTTCCCCTTGCTGCAAGCCGGCAACTAATTCCTTGATGGCTTGTGGCTGGTCTCCGGTAGGTTTATACTCTGATGTTAAATTGAAATTCATATATCCTCGCTTCCTATAAGGTATAAAAATACTGAAAAAACCGCTAAACTCTATCGAAAGACTGTCATGATTCACAAAACAAAGTTTAACATATTTTATTAACTTAGTGCGAAACAACTTAGGTACACCTACTATGCTTACAATTCTAACGAAAGAGAACAGTATTGCCAATCATTATATGGCTGAATTACGTGACATTAAGGTGCAGCAAGATCGCATGCGCTTTCGCAGAAACTTGGAACGTATGGGCGAGGTTATTGCTTATGAAATCAGTAAATACCTGACTTACGAGCAACAAACTGTGGAAACCCCACTTGGCATTGCCAATGTAAACCTACTCACAGAGCAGCCGGTACTGGGCACCATTATTCGTGCTGGCTTACCATTTCACCAAGGCTTATTAAATGTTTTCGATCAGGCCGACAACGCCTTTATCGCGGCTTATAGACATACCAAAAAGAGTGGCGAGTTTGAAATCCACAAGAAGTACTGCAACACGCCGAATTTAGATGGGCGCGTGGTGATTATTGCAGACTCTATGTTGGCAACAGGCAGAAGCCTGGTACTCTGCTGCAAGGAATTAATGGCTGACTATGACATCAAGGAGCTGCATATAGCCGTAGTTATTGCTTCGGAAGAGGGCTTACAACATGTGCGCGCCTTCCTTCCAGAAGCCATAATATGGGTGGGTGCTGTTGACAACGAGATGACCTCCAAAGCCTATATTGTGCCCGGACTAGGAGATGCTGGAGATCTAGCCTACGGGAGCAAGGAATAAGCTCCCTTTACAAGAAAGCTGCTAAATCCCCCTTGCCTTCACGGAGTACCTCAAATTCACCTGAGGTAACATCGACCACCGTGGAGGCCACATTCCCGCCGTAGCCACCATCAATCACCATATCCACCGACTCGGCATATTTCTCATAGATCAATTCGGGGTCAGTCGCATATTCCAAGATATCATCCTCATCTCGAATAGAAGCCGTCACGATGGGATTCCCCAAGGCTCTTACAATCTCTCTTACGATATTATTGTCGGGCACCCGAATACCTACAGTCTTCTTCTTGGAGCTCAGCAGCTTAGGCACCTGACCACTGGCATTAAAGATAAAGGTAAAAGGGCCAGGCAAGGCTTTCTTCAACACCCTAAACACCGTAGTATCAAAGGGCTTGGTATACTGCGCAATGTCTGTCAAATCATAACAGATAAAAGACAGATTGGACTTATCAGGCTTTAAACCTCTAATATTGCACACCCGCTCAATCGCCTTTTGTTGGGTAATGTCACAGCCAATACCATATACCGTATCGGTAGGATAAATAATTACACCGCCTCTTTTCAAGATATCAACGGCTTGCTGAATTGCTTTCTCTTGCGGATTATCCGCATATATTTTGACTAACATAGTTAAACGCTTTATATATAAAACAAATCTAGCTAGGGAATGTTTACCTACAAAGTTTTATACCAATTATTAATTTACTAAATTAGGTTAAAAATTATAAACTAGCACTTTAAGCTACATAAATCCCACAATGGCTCAAAAAGGAATAAAAAAAGAATTATCCAAAAGCAGCCCTGACTCGGCAGCTGAAAAAATAAAATTCGCAGATTATAATTATCTAATATTTATAGCCCTCTATCTATTTATAGATATTGTACCGCGCGAAATTATTATAGATACTTCCTTACAACAAAGATTGTATATAGACATTGTAAACCTTGCGGCGACCTTCTATATCTTTAAAAACTTTGCTAAATACCGGTCGCATGCGCAGCGATTCTTTACCAATACCATACCCATACTTTACGCAGGCTTTATCTTTTTTGCGGTACTCTCTATGTTTGGCTCCTACAGCCCCTTGGAGGGTTTGGTAGATTTAGCCAATTATGTATCCAACTTTTGGATATTAGCAAACTTATTTATGCTCTTGTATGCTGCCCGCCACAATATGAAGGCCGTAGCCATGCTCGTTACCATTACTTTATTCTACCAAGTCAGCAGTGAACTCTTTCGTTTTTACCAAGAGCTGGGCAAGGGCCCTCTTAATGAGCTCATTTTTAGCTTAAAGTGGAACACGGGCAATAAAAACATCTTCGCTGCCACCGTTGTGATCAAGCTTGCCTTTGCCATCTATAGCAGCCTGCGGGCAAGGGGATTTTTCAAGGTATTTGCCTACCTCACCGTTTTTATAAGCATATTGATGCTCTTTTTCTTAAGTGCACGAGCGGCCTATATCAGTATGACAGGCATAGTCCTATTGATTGCCTTTGGAAATAGCTGGCTCTACTGGAAGGAACAAGCGCAACGCAAGCGAGCCCTTCTCGAGAGTGCCGCGCTAATCTTGCTCTTTGCCCTGGGCTTTGCACTTTCCAATATTACCCTGACCAAATATCAGCTGCTGGAAAATCAGGGCGAGCTGGCAAACAATTCCTTCTTGGAAAATCGACTAGCCAGTATAACTGATGAAAGCAACACGTCCAACAGCATCCGCGTAGCGATGTGGAAAGAAGCCTTAAAAGCTTGGACGAAAAAGCCCTTGCTAGGCTATGGCGTTGGCAACTACCGCATTTACTCCGAAGGGATCACCAAGCAGCATTACCGCAATAATGTGTATTTCCGCTATCCACACAATGACTTTGTACAGGTACTCTTTGAGAGTGGTCTCTTTGCCCTACTAACCTACCTTGGCTTGTTTATCGCAGCCCTTTACTTTAGCCTATTGACTTTGTTTAAGAAGGAATACCCCATAGAACGAAAGTTTGTAAGTCTTATCTTGCTGGCAGCGGGCTTTGGCTTTTTTATAGATTCATTCTTTAACTTTCCTTTGCCCAGGGCAAATATGAATATCCTGTTTACCTTAATTCTTGCACTTGTGATACTAAACTACTTGGGAGGCCGCAAGAGCCTCGGCAAGGAAGTAGAAGCAAGCGGTCCCCAGAAGCAAGTCAGCGGCTATATCTATGCAGCAATAGGGCTTGTGGGCTTATTCGCTATGTATATTAGTTATCTAAGTTATAGTTCAGGCAAGGCACAGATACTTATAGATGCTGATATGCAAAAGCAAAACTATGTAAAGCCCAATCCCAAGTATAGCTATGCCCAAGTGGACGCCATGCTGAATCAACCCTTACCCTTGGTGGGCGCGCGAGGCGGAGAGCCCATAAGCATTAAGAAGGCAAAGTATTTATATTATGAAAATAGAGATGCAGAGGCCCTAAATTTAATTGAACAGGCCGCCAAAGAGATGCCTTATAGTGTTCATGATGAGCGCTTAAAAACACTTATCTACATCCGAAAAAACCAGCTAGACTCTGCTTATAAGTACAGCAAGATCGCGCATAAGCATATGCCATATAGCATTTTGGATTATAAGTTTCGAGCTCAGCTGGCAGGAAGCTTTGGTCAAATAGAGGATCTCAAGGAGGCATTTACTAGCTATGATAGTTATGATCAGAGCCAAGAAGCCTACGAGCTCTACATTAAACAATTGGCAGCCAATAAATATGATTTCAACCAAGATAGTCTACCGCTTAAGGAGGGCTTAAAGCGCTATCCCGACTCAAAGCTGATGGGGATTGTAAAAAAATACTATGACCATCTGGCCCTTAAAAAAGATTAAAGGCAGTTTCGAACAGCTGCCTCAGCATTTCTTAAACGCTCGTCTCCCAAGCCGGAGATGAGCACATAATTAGCACCTAAAGCCTGCAACTCCGTCTTCCATACCTCCATAAAATGCCCCCTTTGCTCCGGAAAATCCCGAAGCGGATCATCTTGCCAAGGCAGATCAATATCCATTAAGAGGTAGAGGTCATAGTCTCGTCGCTTTATTTCATCCAAGACTTCCAAGGGCGTCTCTTGAAAAAGATGATCACACCATACCTTTATAGTCATAATGGTGGTATCACAAATCAGTAGATTCTCCTGCGCAAGCGGCAGAAGTGCCTCCTCTAGTGCTACTTGCCCGTAAAACATATTTACCTCATCGGCCAAGGT
>JASLCA010000145.1 GCA_030146225.1 Sphingobacterium sp.
GCCTACCCTAAAATGGTAGGCCTTTTTTCGTATTTTCCTTTTGATTAATTAACTTGTTAAAAATTGGGCATATAACCTATGGTAAAAACGATATTAGCAAAGACTACAGCGGCATTCGACTGGATAGATGTTATAGACCCGAGTCGCGAAGAGATGGAAGAGCTCAAAGTTAAGTATGATCTGGAAGAAGCCTCTATAAATGATAGCTTTCAGGCCGGCCACCTCCCCAAGATAGAAGAGTTTGACAACTATCACTTCCTGGTGATACGTTCCATACCCAAGCAGTTTGACAGCTATGCAGATAGCTTAAGCGAAATCACAGAACGACTTTCAGTATTCTTTAGTGAGGGCTTTATTATTACGGTACATCGGGGGCAGATAGAATACCTAGACAAACTAATTGCCAATATCACAGACGGCAAGTTTCCCAGCAGCAAGCATTTTATCAACCATTTGACTTCCGAAGCCCTAAAGACCTTTGAAAAACTAGCTATTGAAAAGCTAACAACGCAGCTAGACAGCTATGAAGAGATTGTATTTTTAAGAAAACGCAAGAAGAACTTCCTACGTCAGTTGTATTACATCAAGCGACAGGTAGACCATATCCGCATTATCTTGACACTTTACGATGATATGGTGGACTTCTTCCATGTGACCGCCTTTAAGAATGTCTATACGCAGGACCTAAAGGATATCTACGAACGTTCCTCCACCCTGTATAGAAACATCTCTGAAAACACCTCCCAACTATTGAATATCTACTTCAATATGGAGTCCAATCATACCAACGATATTATGCGTACGCTAACCATTATATCAGTCTTCTTTATGCCACTAACCTTTATTGTAGGCGTATATGGCATGAACTTCCATAATATGCCTGAGCTGGAATGGCATTATGGCTATCCTGCCATTATGTTGGCCATGGCCTTGTTGGCGCTGCTTATCTATATCTGGTTTAAAAGGAAGAAATGGCTTTAGTTCCTCTTTTTAGGCGTGCCTGCAATAAAATCCTTTAAGTAAAATGGCTCGAAGTATACCAGGTCTTCAAAGTCCTGGGCTTGGTACTTGCTATAGGCAGCGCTAGAAAAGTAGCTGGCCGTATTTTGAAACTCTGGCTCAACAGTCACATTTGAGCGATCAGCAAAGAGCGGCACAAACTTGTCTGCCCCTGAGCCAAAAAGTACGTATTGCGTAGGGCTTGCAAAGGAATGCTCATCAATAATCTGAGCAGAGGTAGCCTCTAAAGTAGCTCCAGCAGCATCAAAGATGGCCATATACACTTCCATCCGCCTAGCATCGATCATAGGCACATAGGCAAGCTCAGGGCTTGCCGAGCCAGCTGTCCGTACAAAGCCCTCCCACATGGCTTCTAAGGTGTTAATAGCCAACAGTGGAATGTCCAAGGCATAGCAAAGGCCCTTTGCCGCAGAAACGCCTATTCGCAAGCCTGTATAGGAGCCTGGCCCTTTACTTACACCAATGGCAGAAACATCTTCCATGCGCAAGCCAGCCTGTTCCAAAACCTCTTGCACAAAAACCGTTAGATGACTGGCATGCATATTTCCTTCAGGAGCATCTACGGTCGCTATACAAACACCGTTTTTACTTATAGCAGCAGAGCAACTAGGAGTCGCCGTCTCAATCTGGAGAATATAAACCTCGTTCATATAAAAATATTTTGTGTTTTAATAGCCATATACAATACCCAGCCTGTTTTTACAACAATTTGTAATCTGCAACTAAGGATAGCATATAGCTGAATATTAAGGGACAGGATCATGACCATGACCTCCCCAAGGATTACAACTTAAAATTCGTTTGATCGTTAAGTAGCCCCCTTTAAAAGGGCCATACTTTAAAATAGCCTCCTTACCATATTGTGAGCAGCTGGGGGTATACCGACAGTTTGCACCCAAGAAAGGAGAGATAAAAAGTTGATAAAAGCGTATCAAGAGAATAAACAACCATTTTAACGGAAGTTTAATCAGTTTTTCCCAAATGACTTTTAGTAATTTCATCCTTTATCTTGGCTATCAAAATTGTCATTCGCTTCGCTAATGAGGCATACGGAAGTTGTTCCTTTCCAACATATTGAAAAGCGATGAGCAAATTTAAGGAATGTTCTTCGAGAAAAGCGTAGAGATCGCCCTTTTGTAACCTATAGGCTTCCCGCATACGTCTCTTTAGGCTATTTCGATCTACAGCGCGCTTGTATCGTCGTTTAGAAACAGACAGTATACACTGGGCTGGACCTGGAAGATCTCCATAAGGGATAAGCTGGAGAACCACCCGATAAGGATACAAAACAAAAGAAAAACCATTATGAAAAAGACCTTCAATAAGTCTTTTACTACATAATCGCTCTTCTTTTGTAAATGTATGCTTCATGGTGACTGATTGCCAGCTAAATAGCTCGGAATGAGTCACCGGCAAACTTCAATTATCCTTTATGACGGTATTCGTCAGAAACGCTAAGGCGTTTTCTGCCTTTAGCTCTACGTGAAGCCAGTACTCTACGACCATTAGCTGAACTCATACGCTCTCTAAATCCGTGCTTATTTCTTCTTTTTCTTTGCGAAGGCTGAAATGTTCTTTTCATGACGCTATTATGCTAATTTAATATTTTTAATTCAATGTATCCCGCTACAAGGGAACGCAAAATTACAGTAATTTTAGAACTTACACAAGTATTCTTTAAAATAATATTGAAATATTCTATAACCCTGTTCTTACGGCTTACTTTAACTACTTATTCTTCAACAAGTCTCTGATCTCAGTCAGCAACGTCTCTTCTTTAGTTGGAGCAGGTGGGCCAGCTGGAGCAGGAGCCTCCTTACGATTCAAGCTATTCAAACCTTTAATAACGATAAAAATACAAAACGCAATAATCGCAAACTGTATAATTACATTGATAAAACTGCCATAGCGAATAGCAACTTCAGTAGTACCAGCAGCAGCATCCGCCTCAGTAATAACATACCTAAAGCTAGAGAAATCCACCTTGCCAATTACAACCCCAATTGCAGGCATCACAATGTCGTCTACCAAGGAAGTTACGATCTTACCAAATGCACCACCAATCACAACACCGACTGCCAAATCAATGACATTGCCTCGCATTGCAAACTCTTTAAATTCTTTAAAAAATCCCATAATTTATCATTAAAAGTTATCGATTAACAAATTTGCAAATTTCTTAACCCAATTTCAAGTTTTTCTACAATCTATTTATCATCATTCGACCTTATATAGTTTATTTGTAAGTTTTTTTGTTAAATTTGTTAGGTGTGTACCACTAATTACGATCAGCACACAAAAACTATTAATCTCCTCTAGAAATGAAAAAAATATTAGTTGCAGATGACCATAGTATTGTACGTTTAGGCGCTTCGGTAATCATTAAAGAGAATTTTCCACAAGCAAATGTACTTCAAGCACAAACCTATCCAGAAGTTTACCAGCTTCTTAAAAACGAACTGTTTGACCTGATATTGCTTGATATAAACATGCCTGGAGGGAATAACATCAAAGTCATCAAGGAAATACTGGATATTCAACCATCCCTCAAGATACTCGTTTTCTCTTCTTACGATGAAAGCCTCTATGCGCTTCGCTATATCAGTGCTGGTGCCTGTGGGTACCTGAACAAAAACACCGCCATGAGCGAGCTAAATAATGCCATTAACAGCATTATAGCAAGAGGGAAGTATATGTCTGAACATGTAAAGGAACTATACATTCAAAAATTAACCTCTAGCAAGTCTTCTTACAACGAAAACAACCCGCTAAATAAGCTCTCCAATCGGGAGATGGATGTGGCAAAGCACTTAATCAAAGGCTTAGGCATTTTAGAGGTGGCGACTTTATTATCGCTGAGCTCTTCTACGGTGAGCACCTACAAGAGCCGTATATTCGAAAAACTAAATGTCACGAATATACCCGAGCTTATTGAACTCTATAAACTACATGCAAAAGAGGCTTAAATATTAATATTTAAGCCTCTTTGCTTGCTTACAATTTATCAATTGTCAGCTCTGGAATATCCTTACAATTGGGAATCTCAAGCTCCCGATTCCCTGCATATTTATAACCAGCCTCTGCGGTAAGCTCCCATAATAAAGGAGCCAGAAAGCCTATACAGTTTTTAAAGCCTTGATTGGTGGCAAAAAGATTGCCCGTATCCTTGGAGTTCTTAGCCTCATTTTCAATTTCAAAGGGGCCTGCAAAACCTTTATGCTGCAAGGCTGACACAAAGGCATTCCAATCCATACTATCCGTCCCCCCAAAGCCTGGCAACATCGCCTCATAATGATGCCTATCCCAATCGTGTTGTGGAATAGCAACTCCCGCCAGCTTTGCTAAGCTAGGGTCTACATGCTGCATCGCATACATGCCTCCCCAGTCCACACGTGCCGCTGTATTCAGGTTGCGGGTAGTCTTCACATGAATCCGCTTTAAGCGATTAATATCCATCGCCTCAATAACATCTACCGGATTTGTATTTTGCCAGATATCATGCGAAGGATCATAGATTTCGCCATGCGCCTGGCTTGGGATAAGTGCATACATCAACTTCCGCGCGGCCAATACCCCTGGCAGATTATTATAGGTGGAGGAGTAACGGGCGGAGCGCCAGCCCTCCATAGGACAGTTTTCATAGACAATGGTGACCCCCAAACTCTCCGCATACTGCACAATAGGTTCAAAAACCCTTTTATATTCGGCTAGATTCTTTTCAAAGCCATCAATTTCATTTCCCAACTCATGGTTATAGCCCACAAAAGTACCCACCTTCACATCATTCGCATCCCCCCCCAAGAGGAAGCGCATGCGGATATGACGCAACAGCTGATTCTGATTTTTAATACGCTGATCCGCATCCCCCCCAATCATATTCTCAAAAGCCCCTAAGGACAGTTGCAAGCCTGCAGTATTAAACTTGTCCAGCACCTGCTTGGCACGCTCCCCGTTGAAGCCCTCATAGGCTAAGTGGGTGGCCGTATGATCCTCGCGGGTACCATCTTTCCTAAACACACATAAATCAATCCCCTGAGCCCCCACCTCTTGGGAAGTCTGAATCAATTCATCCAGTGTAAGTTTATCATAAGCAGAGCTCATCACCCAAATCGGGTTATTCAATTTAGTCGACATTAGAATAGGCTTTAGTTTGAATCGTAAATATAAGAAAAGCAACAAGAAATACCTAAAAGCAGCAAAAGGCCAGCGGCCCTATAGAAAACAAAGAAAGGATGGCAAAATGCCATCCTTTCTAGAAATACAAATCGGATTGTATTAATCTACATTATCATGTAGAAAAGAATTATTTGGTCTTATCTCCGTCTCACCTTCGTCAAATGACAAGGTAAATCTAGAAACTTGTGACTGTGAAGAATGTGGAACATCTTCTAATGATTTCTGTCTTCTTTTATAGGCTGGCTCATTCTCCAACTCTTGTAGGCCATTGCTTGATTTCAACTTCATGCTCAATTCCTTTAAACGTAAGATACGCTCTTTGGTCTTCAACAATTGGTCTTCAAAATCAATTTCACGCTCTGGAGCTGGCTCTCTTTCAATTGCCTCTCTTGCAAAGAAAGACTCTTCCTGTTGGAAATTATTTGGTGCAGCAACCTCTTCAGCCTTGTTTTCATAGTTGTCAAACACTGAAGGCAATTTAAAGTCAAAGATGGATGTTGAAGTTTTCAACTCAAAGCCAGAAGGCTCTTCCATGCTTTCCTCGAGCTCAGGCTCTTGCTCCTGAGTATCCAAGGTATGTCTAATAATATGCGGCTCCTCATTTGCATGTACGCTTGCCTGCATAGGCTTTGGCGAGGTAAACAAGTCTGCCGTAGGTCCATGCTGCGTAGGCGTACCTATGGTAGTTGGATTTTGTACAGGCGTCACAAAACTTTGTGCAGCCGAAGCAGGTTGGTTGATAAACTGATTCTGAACAACTGGCTTCACAAACTGATTTACAGCTGGCTCAGGAACCAATGGCAAGGCAATCTTCTCTTTTTCTTTCTCTTTGACACGCTCGTCTGCGGTCTGAAACCCCGTGGCAATGATTGTAACGGAAAGTTCATCTTCCATCTTCTCATCAATACAGTTACCCCAGATCAAATCTGCAGAAAGGCCTGCTTTATCTTGGATGTAATCCGTCACAATAGCAACTTCATCCATCGTCACTTCCTTCTTACCAGAAGTAATATTCAATAAAATATAACGTGCTCCCTCAATCTCGTTGTCTTTCAACAATGGAGAAGCTAACGCTCCCGTTACAGCTTCAATAGCGCGGTCTTCACCACTTGCTACCGCACTTCCCATAATGGCAACGCCACTATCGTTCATGACTGTGCGCACATCTTTAAAATCGACGTTCACATATCCAGGGATGGTAATAATCTCGGCAATACCCTTAGCGGCTGTCGTCAGTATATCATCCGCTTTTGCAAATGCTGCCGTCATCGTAAGGTTCCCAAATATCTCGCGAAGTCTATCATTGGAAATTACCAAGTACGAATCCACGTACTTACGCAACTCTTCCAAGCCTTCTTCCGCTTGTGATCTACGTCTTTTTCCTTCAAATGTAAAGGGAGTAGTAATGATAGCTACAGTCAATATGCCGAGTTCCTTTGCTGCCTTAGCCAACACTGGACTCGCACCTGTACCTGTACCACCACCCATACCAGCAGTTATAAAAAGCATCTTTGTATTGGTACCCAGCATCCGCTTGATATCCTCGATACTCTCTATTGCCGAGTTCTCACCGACATCCGGATCAGCTCCAGCACCCATACCTTCAGTCAGACTTACCCCCAACTGCACCTTGTTTGGGATAGGGCTCAGTTCTAACGCTTGCGCATCTGTGTTGCAAACGATAAAATCTACTCCGCTAATTCCTTGCTTGTACATGTGATTCACGGCATTTCCACCGCCACCACCAACTCCAATAACCTTAATTATTGAAGATTGCTCCTTTAACATTTCAAATTGAATCGACATAAAATATCCTATTTAGCTCTTGCTGAACCACTCCCAAACCCAGTTTTAGTTCAACAATTCAAATGTAATAATAACAAATTATCAACAATAGTTTTCCACAAATGTTAAAATGTGGAAAACTCATTTCTTGTGGAAAACTTAACGTTTCCCAATAAAGGTATCATCATCGATGCCCGTGTCATCTTTGATAAAGTCAGAAAGAATTTTGGTAAACCAACTTTCCTTCTTCCGCTTCTCTTCTGCAATTTCGGTAACCTTCTCCGGCTTTGGCTTTCCTTTGTAATTTGCCTCCTGAATAGTTGCTTCATCATCCTCAATCGTCTGCACCCCTTTAATTAGCAAGCCTATTGAAGTAGCATACATTGGGCTTTTTAATTCTTCCAAAGCCTGCTTGTTCAACATATCCGTTTTAGCCAAATATTCATTTGGATAGCCGATGCGACAGCCAATCCCCGTAATATACTCTACCAACTGCACCAAATGCTTCAATTGAGCACCGCCACCTGTAATTACAATGCCTGCAATCAACTTATCTTCATAGCCTGAAGATTTAATCTCATAGTAGACGTGTTCAATAATTTCTTCCATTCTAGCCTGAATAATATAAGCTAGATTCTTAACCGAAATCTCCTTGGATTCTCTACCCCGAATACCTGGGACACAGATCACCTCATTGTCTTTGTTCTCATCCGCTAAGGCTGAGCCATAACGCACTTTCAATTGTTCAGCTTGATTGCGCAACACCGAACAACCTTGTTTTATATCTTCTGTGACAATATTGCCACCCAATGGAATAACAGCAGTATGACGGATAATTCCCTCATGAAATATAGCAACATCAGTAGTACCGCCACCGATATCTACCAAAACAACACCAGCAGTTTTTTCTTCTTCATCCAACACAGCCTCGGATGATGCAAGAGGTTCTAACACTAAAGAGGATACTTCTAAATCCGCATTATCTACACAACGTTTGATATTACGAATATCAGTAACCCGGCCTGAAATAATATGGAAGTTAGCTTCCACACGACGTCCAGCCATACCGATAGGCTCCTTTATCCCCGGCTCATTGTCAATCGTAAACTCCTGTGGCAAGACATGGATTATCTCTTCCCCTGGAGGAAGTACCAGCTTGTACATGTCAGATATCAATTGCTCGACATCCATACGCCCCACCTCATCGTAATCTCTTTTGGTCAAGATACCACGGTGTTGGATACTTTTAATATGTTGTCCGGCAATACCTACGTTGACCACCTTAATATCCACATTGGACTGCGATTCGGCAATAGAAACGGCCTCTCGGATACTGTTTACTGTCTTTTGAATATTAGCCACGACCCCACGGTTCACCCCCGATGATTCTGCCTTCCCCACTCCCAAAAGTTCAATCTTGTTGGTACCACTACGACGACCTACTGTCACACAAATCTTTGTTGTACCGATATCCAAACCAACGATGATTGGATTCTCTTTTTCGCTTTCTGCTAATCTTGGTTTCATATGCTGTGTATTTGTTGCTGTATTTTTCACTCTGTGTTACTACTAATTCATTTTCAATTGTAAACTGTCAATTCTCCAAGTTCCTTTGCGCTCGCAAATAATCTGATCATCAAACTTGACGTTTATCTTTTCGTAGGCATCTACCCCTACCCTTGGCAAAATATGGGTATAAAAAACCGCTATCCGGTCCAACTTACCTGCTAAATTGCCCGCTGTCCCCAGCACAATCTGCTGCGTGCCCACCCGCGGCACAATCTCTATATCCTGTTGCTCATTTACATAAAGCTGCACAATCTGGTTCTCCCATAACTCATCATTGCGCACATAGTCTACAATGCTGACCAAGTCATGCAGCAGCTGCGTCTGTATCGTGTCCAAAGGCTTTCTATAGCCCTCTGTAATATTCCCATTGGCCACCAGCACATGCGGTACATATTTTAAGGTTACAGGGATCTTCGCCCCTTTGGTATCGATATAATATTCTTGTCCATGTTTATTGATAATGCGTAACACAACTTCACGCTGCTGTACTGACACCTGCAGTACACCATCCATATCCATATAAATCTCTGCCGAAGAAACATAAGGCAATTTTGTCAAGGTCTTCTCAATACGCTCGACTGGAATCTCTTGCAAAGGACGGCCCACTACTTTGCCAAATTCTGCCTTTATCAAATTTGAAATATCATGCTGATCAATAAAGGTTTCTTTACCTTCCACCATAACTTTCATCGATGAGCACAGCTGCGCTGCATCTTTCTTTTTTACCAAACTCATAAGCATAGCTAGGCCAATTAGGGCTATAATCCCTAAGCAAGCGTAGCCTACAATTCGCCACCTAATGTTACGAATGGTCTCAAGCATAGTTTGATACAATTTCTTTTAATGGGTTTACCACCCGGTCTATATCTCCAGCGCCTACAGTCACAATAAGCTCTGGCTTGTTGGTCTTGACCAAGTCCAGAAGCTGGGCTTGCGAAACAACCTGTTTCTCTTTCAACTCAATTTTATCCAATAGCCAAGAAGATGTCACGCCCTCCATTGGCAGTTCGCGCGCTGGATAGATTTCCATTAAGTACAATTCATCCGACATCGCCAATACTTCAGCAAATCCATCCACAAAATCACGGGTACGTGAAAATAAATGCGGCTGAAAGACAACCGTCAATTTCTTCTCAGGATACAGCTTGCGCATGGAATTCAAAAATGCCCTTAACTCCTCAGGGTGATGCGCATAATCATCTACATACACCGCCGACTCCGTACGCACTATATATTCGAATCTTCGCTTTACACCTTGAAAAGAAGCCAGCGTAGTTCTAATCTTTTGTGGATCTATGCCTAGTAATTTTGCAACCGTAATGGTAGCCACAGCATTCTCAACATTGTGCAAGCCCGCAATCCCAAGCCGAATGTCAATCATGTTTAAGTCCCCTGAAACATAATCAAAATAAAACTCTCCGCCCTCAACCCGAATATTTGCCGCATAAGCATCGCAAACTTCCGATTGCGCATAGCTAATTGTACCTTCAAAAGGCAAGCCCTTCTTCACAATAGACTGTCCATCCGCAACAACCCGATCCAAAAACAACTTGAAAGAATCCAGCAGTTGGCTCTCATCCCCATAGATATCTAGGTGATCTGCATCCGCAGAGGTCACGACCGCAATATTTGGATGTAAGGTAAGGAAGGAACGATCATACTCGTCAGCCTCCACCACCACTACATTATTCTTCCCATACAGCACATTACTATTGTAATTGGTACTAATGCCCCCCAAAAATGCAGAACAGTCATAACCCGACTCCTTTAACACATGTGCAATCATCGTGGAAGTAGTGGTCTTACCATGCGTACCCGCCACAGCAATTGTAAAGCGACTCGCACTAATTAAGCCCAAAACTTCGGAGCGCTTATATAAGCGGCATCCATTGTCCAAGAAAAAGTTTTTCAACTTTAAGTCCTTTGGAATAGCAGGGGTAAATATCAATAAGCTTTCCGCTGAAGCTGTTTTAAATGCTTCTGGAAGCAATGCCAGATCATCCACATAATCCACCTTTATCCCCTCTGCTACCAAGGCTTGGGTCAGTGCTGTTTCCGTTCTATCGTAGCCCTGAACCTCACAGCCCAAGTGTTTAAAATAGCGCGCAAGCCCACTCATGCCAATACCACCGATACCCAGCAGATAAACACGTTTTATATGATCCAAATTCATCAGCTATTTAATTAATTTTAATACTTCCTTAGCAATTTGCTCATCTGCTTCCAAGCGAGCTAGCTGCGTTATATTTCTCCCTAAATTTTCGGCCCGCTCGGCATCATTTAAGATCGCCATAAGCACCTCAAAAAACTGCCCTTCAGCCGCTGCATCCCGCAGCATAACAGCAGCGCCCTTGTCTACAAGCGCATGTGCATTTTTGGTTTGATGATCCTCCGCCACATTTGGAGATGGGATCAACAACACCGGCTTGCCAATAACACAAAGCTCAGATATCGTACCTGCCCCCGCTCTGGATACAATTAGATCCGCAGCGGCATAAGCATAATCCATCCTTTGTAAGAAAGGCAAGAGCACAATCCCCTTTGGGAGTGTAGCCGCTAGGTTCGCCTGTAATTCTGTATGGTAATAACTCCCACATTGCCAGATTACCTGAATCCCCTCCGCCTCCAAACGGCTCAATGCTGCTTCCACCGCCTTGTTCAATGTTCTAGCACCCAAGCTCCCACCTGTAACCAGGATCGTCTTATGGCCTTCTTCCAATCCGAAAAAAGACAAAGCTTCAGCCTTCTTATCCTTAATATCCACCGATTCACGTCGGATGGGATTGCCCGTAAAAACAAGCTTGTCAGCTGGAAAAAACTGTTCCATCCCTGGATAAGCCACACATATCGTCTTGGCGCGCTTGCCTAATAACTTATTAGTAACCCCAGCATAGGAGTTTTGCTCTTGAATCAAAGTCGGCAGTCGAAGCATATTCGACATAATCAACAAGGGTCCTGAAGCATAGCCCCCCACCCCAACAGCCACATCAGCCTTAAACTCCTTTATAATCCTACGCGCCTTTAATAAGCTGCGCAACATCTTAAAAGGCAGCAACAAATTTTTTAAGATAGAATTGCGATCAATGCCTTGAATATCCAAGCCAATAATCTCATAGCCCGCAGCCGGAACCCGATCCATCTCCATTCTACCCGTAGCTCCCACAAACAAGATTTCTACATCAGGCGCAATTCGCCCCAATGCATTTGCTATTGCAATTGCCGGGAAAATATGTCCCCCTGTACCACCTCCGCTTATGATTACTTTATGCGCCATATTAAATTGTTCCTACTACTACACTTTTGCGTCTAGGCAACTCGCTTAACTCTTCTTTATCTTTTAATTCCTCAATATTCCGACTTACACTCAGGATAATTCCCAAAGCCACAGAGGTAAATAATATGGACGTACCTCCCATACTTACCAAAGGCAATGGCACCCCTGTAACAGGCCCCAAGCCTACAGCTACAGCCATATTGGCCAAGGCCTGAATCGTCAGACTAAATCCTAAACCAGCCGCCAAAAAGGCTCCAAAGGCGCGCGGACTTAAGGTTACAATTCGTATACAGCGATACATTAAAGCCAAATACAGGAAGAGCAAACAGGCTCCCCCAATCGTACCGTACTCTTCTATTATAATGGCAAAGATAAAATCCGAATAAGGGTGCGGTAATAAATTCCTGCCCACACTATTTCCAGCCCCTTTGCCAAAAAACTCCCCCGAGGCAATAGTCATCTTTGCCAGGTTTGCTTGATAATTTTTATCCTCTTGAAAGGCTACCGTCCGGTCCACCTCCTCGGTCTTAAAGAAGCCCTCAATACGGCTTAAATAAGTCGCTCTACGAGGTCCGATCAACATCACTAAAGCCAGTAGAAAGAATCCACTTACACTTACGATCATAATCTGTTTAACACTGATACGACCGATTAAAAGCAATAATATACAAGTCCCAAACAACATTAAGGCTGTAGACAAGTTGGCCCATGCAATTAAGATAAAGACAGCACATACCGCTCCCATAATTGGCATAAAGGACTTCTTAACATCCTTAATATCTTCCTGCTTGCGGGATAGCATGCGCGCCAAGAAAGTAATCAGGGCAAGCTTTGCTAAATCGGAGGTTTGAAAGGTTTGATTAATCACGGGAATAGTCACCCAACGACTTGCATCATTCACCTTATTACCACCAATTAATGTAAACAGTAAGAGCGGGATCGTAATAATCATCAACAACTTGGAGATCGCCGCATAATAGCGATAATCCAGCTTATGAGATAAATACATCAGAACCAAGCCCACAACAATGATGGAAAAATGCTTGAACAAATACAGCTCCGTACCCTTCCCCTCCTTATAGGCAAGTGTACCCACGGAACTATATACCGCAAGCAATGACCAACCAGAAAGGATTAAAACAATAATCCAGATCCACTTGTCACCCTTAAGCTTATTAAAGATTTGATCCATCATTTGTCTTCGTATTTACAAAGCCATTACAGCTTCCTTAAACTTTTCACCACGCTCTTCGTAGTTCTTAAACCAATCAAAACTCGCACAGGCAGGGGACAGCAATACTGTATCTCCCTTTGTCGCCAAGTGCGATGCAATCTCTACAGCATCAGCCATAGAAGAGCTATTTACAATAACTTCAGTATCTTCTTCAAAGGACTCATGAATGCGAACGGTATCCTTACCAATACAAACAATGGCTTTCACCTTGCTTTTCACCAAGTCACGCAACATCTCATAGTCATTACCCTTGTCAACTCCGCCTAATATCAATACAATATCAGGGCTGAAACTTTCCAATGCATACCATACCGAATTGACATTCGTCGCCTTGGAATCATTGATGTAATTAACACCACCTATAAAAGCTACATGCTCCAATCGATGCGAAATATTTACATAGGACTCCATACTCTCCTTCATCGTTTGATTGCGTAGCTCTTGTGCCTTCGCCATCAATCCCGACGCCATATTGTTAAAAACATTATGTTTTCCCTGTAATGACAATTCTTCAATATTCATGGTAAATGTTTCGTTTTGATTAGGTACGTTTATTATTATATTCTTTTGCGCATCTAGGAATGCCCCCAATGCTACTTCCTGATGCTGTGTAAATGGCCAATGCTGAGCCTTGGTCGGATGTAAAGGCAAGCCCTTCATCGTCTCCTCATCATCCAAGCAATAGATAAAGTAATCTGCTGCAGTCTGATTGTTTAAAACCCTAAACTTGGATGCGACATAATTTTCCATCTTATAATCATAGCGATCCAAATGATCTGCTGTAATATTTAGGATCACTGCCACGTCTGCTCTAAAATGATACATGTCATCCAGCATAAAGCTCGAGATTTCCAAGACATAGACATCGTGCTGCGCGCGCGCCACCTGCAAGGCAAAACTCTTTCCTATATTTCCTGCCAAGCCCACATTAACCCCAGCATGTTTAAACATTTCATAGGTCAACATTGTGGTCGTAGACTTGCCATTCGAGCCCGTGATGCAGTACAATTTCGCATCCGTATACTGGGCTGCAAACTCAATCTCTGAGATCAAAGGCACCTTTGCCTTACGCAAGTCCTGTATCAAAGCCACCTGCTCTGGAATACCTGGACTCTTAACCACGAGGTCAGCCTGTAAGATACGGGCCTGCGAATGCTGTCCCTCTTCAAAGGCAATCCCTTCTGCTAGCAGCATATCCTTGTAAGCTGTAGCAATAGCGCCCTTGTCCGAAACCAAGACCTCAAAGCCCTTATCCTTAGCTAAGATTGCAGCTCCTACTCCGCTCTCCCCAGCACCCAGAACAACCAGGAAGCCTGATTGCGGATAATATGTATGTGCTATATTGGGCATCTTATCTAATTTTTAAGGTTACGATTGTTAATATTGCTAGGATAATGGAAACGATAAAGAAGCGCATCACAATCTTAGATTCATGATAACCCTTTTTCTGATAATGATGGTGCAGCGGCGCCATCAGAAACACCCGTCTTCCTTCTCCATATTTTCGCTTGGTATACTTAAAGTAGGTCACTTGCATAATAACAGAGACATTCTCCAGAAGAAATACCCCACATAATATTGGAATCAACAGCTCCTTGCGAATCAAGATGGCAAAAGCAGCGATAATACCCCCAATAGCCAAACTTCCTGTATCCCCCATAAATACCTGTGCCGGATAAGCATTGTACCACAAAAAGCCTGTACATGCACCTACAAAAGCCCCAGCAAAGATTACCAGCTCACCCGAATTTGGGATATACATAATATTGAGGTAATCCGAAAAGATTACGTTCCCTGATACATAAGCCAAGATCGCCAGAATAATCCCAATAATCGCTGAGGTACCCGTGGCCAAGCCATCGATCCCATCGGTTATATTAGCCCCATTCGAGACTGCGGTCACAATAAAGACAACCACAATCAGGAATACAAAAAATGTAGCCGTACTTCCATTTAACCCAAAGATGCTAAGCACCTTAGAATAGTCAAACTCATTATTCTTATAGAAAGGAATATTAGTCTTTGTAGACTTTACATTCTCTGCATAGTAGCGCTCCCCTGTCTGGGTATCCACCATAATCTCTACAGCCTTAATGGAACTAGGATTTTTCACTTCTTGACGAATAGCAATGTCAGGATGAAAGTACATGGTAATGGCGATCAAGGTGCCTAGACCTACCTGTCCAATAACCTTAAACCGTCCAGCTAAGCCTTCTTTATTCTTGCGAAAAACCTTAATATAATCATCTAGAAAACCAATAGCACCCATCCAAAGGGTGGTGATAATCATAATGATGACATAGATATTATCCAATTTAGCAAACAATAATGTTGGGATTAGAATACCAGCGATAATAATAAGACCGCCCATTGTAGGCGTTCCAGCCTTCTTCTTCTCCCCGTCTAAACCCAAGTCGCGGATAGTCTCGCCCACCTGCTTATTATGCAGGGCCCGAATCAACCGCCCTCCAAAGACCGTTGTTATAATTAATGAAAGAATTACCGCTACAGCAGTACGAAAAGATATGTACTGAAACAATCCCGCTCCCGGAATATGCATATGCTCTTGTAGCCAAGTAAATAGATAATATAACATCCTTCTTTATTATTGTTCGTTAAACGTTTCCTCTAAAATCTCCCGATCATCAAAATGATGCCGAACAGCATTAATTTCCTGATACTTTTCATGTCCCTTGCCGGCCACCAGAATAATATCTCCTGGCTGCGCCAAATGACATGCTGCCCGAATTGCTTCCTTACGGTCAGCAATGGTGAAGACATTTTTCTTACGGCTCGCATCAACCCCAGCTTCCATATCTTTAATAATCGCCATAGGGTCTTCAGTCCTTGGGTTGTCCGAGGTGATAATTAGCTTGTCGCTCAGCTTACTCGCTACAGCGGACATCTCAGGTCGCTTGGACTTATCTCGATCTCCTCCACATCCAATCACTGTAATAATCTGCTGTCCCTGCGTTCTTAGCTCGCGAATTGTTGCCAGTACATTTTCCACCGCATCTGGCGTATGCGCATAGTCAACAATTGCCAATACACCCGACTTGGAATGTATGGTTTCAAAGCGGCCTTCTGCACCAGCAATGGAACTCATCGCTGTCAACACCTTCATCGTCTCCTGCTCCAACAATATTGCCGCACCATAGACCGCCAAGATATTATAAGCATTGAAGCCTCCAACCAACTTCACCCAAACCTCATGCCCATCAATCTGTAGCAACATGCCATCAAAATGATGTTCCAATACCTTTGCTTTAAAATCAGCCATTGTCCGTAGACCATAGCTTTTCTTGTGCGCAAATGTATTTTGCAACATAATATTCCCATTGCGATCATCAATATTGGTAAGCGCAAAGGCGTATCGGTCCAAGTCATCAAAGAACTTCTTCTTCGCCTTGATATAATTATCAAAGGTCTCATGGAAATCCAAATGATCATGTGTAATATTTGTGAAGATCCCACCTGCAAAGCGCAACCCAGCAATACGCTGCTGTACAATAGCATGCGAGCTCACTTCCATAAAACAATAATCACAGCCCTCATCCACCATCTGACGCAATAAAGCATTCAGCGCAATTGGATCGGGTGTGGTATGCGTTGCAGGGATTACACGATCCCCAATTTTATTCTCAACAGTTGAGATCAGACCAACCTGATAGCCTAAATTCTCAAATAGATTAAAAAGCAATGTAGCAACAGTGGTCTTGCCATTGGTGCCCGTAACCCCTACAAGCTTAATCTGCTTGGAAGGATCTCCGTAAAAATTGGTAGCCAACAAGCCCAATACATAAGATGAATCATCCACCAATACATAGGATATGGCAGGGTCCAAATAAGCTGGAAGCTGCTCGACTACCACTACCGTTGCTCCCAAGACAATAGCTTTATCCAAGTAAAGATGTCCATCCGTTTGCACGCCACGTACAGCCACAAAAAGACTGCCCGCAACAATAGCTCTGGAATCGAAGCACAGGGATGCAACCACTACTTCTAATGGGCCCTCCAACTGCTTTACTGGAATCGCATGTAATAAATCTTTTAGCTTCATAGCGTTAGTTTAGCATCAAATTAATGGATGAACCTGCTTTTACATTCATCCCAGCCAACAAGGACTGATTTACCACCTTGCCCTTTCCTGTTATCCTTGTCTTAAAGCCTGCATTCTCCATCGCAAAGATGGCATCAGACAAGCCCATTCCCAATACATTCGGTACCACTCCCTCTTTGGTCTGCAACTCTACAAAGGGAACTAACTTTGCTGCAGTATCCCGGCCCTGCACAAGACTATTAATGTCTGTAGGGTGAAAGCCCAAAGCATTGTACACCTTTGTGGAGGCCTCTTTCGAACCCGCCAAAGTCTGTGGGATCTTAGCCCCAGCAGTATTTACCTTCCTCCCTGCAAGTGTTCCATGCAAGGACATATCATTTGCATAGACCATATCTGCCAGCTCCTTAAATACAGGACCTGCAATCGCTCCTCCATAGTAACCTCGTCTGGGATTGCGGATTACCACAATCATAGAATACTTCGGGTTAGTTGCTGGAAAATACCCTGCAAATGAAGACTGATAGCGACGCGCACCATAGCCTTTAGCGCCATCATTCATCTGCGCTGTACCAGTCTTTCCTGCCGAAGTATACAAAGGCGAACTTAGTTTACGCCCTGTTCCATCCGTCATCACCCCGGTTAACAATGCCTGTGCTTTGCTAATTGCTTGCTTAGAGGCTATTTGTTTATTAATCACTCGGGCTTCAAATTTCTGTACAGTATTGCCTAAATGGCGAATCTCCTTAACGAACAAAGGCGCTATCAACTTTCCGTCGTTAGCAACCGCATTATATAACATTAAGGTCTGCAAAGGGGTAAGCCGCAACTCATAGCCATAGGCCATTTGCACTAAAGAGAGCTTGCTCCATGTTTTACTATCAGGCATCTTTACCCAGGGCTTTACCTCCCCTGGAATCTGTAAGCCTAGGGGTTCAGCTAAACCAAATTGGTGTAGCTTCCCTGTATATTTTTCAGGCTTGCTGCCGTAATGAATATTAATCATCTTGGCAATTGCTACGTTGGAAGACTCTTGAAAAGCTTCCTTCACCGTTAGCACTGACTTCTTAGGGGCATGCGAATCTCGAATGGTATGGGATGGAACTTTATAAGTACCATTTCCAATATCTATCGTAGAATTTAAATCCACATAACCATCATCCAGTAGCGCTAAGAAGCTCGCCAGTTTAAAGGTTGAACCTGGATCGGCTCCCTGCGCAATGGCATAATTATATTTCTCTCTAAAGACGCCCTCGGCATCCCGCGTAAAATTGGCAATCGCACGGATCTCCCCCGTTTGCACTTCCATCAATATAACACAGCCATTGTCCGCATCACTAGCAATCAACTGCTTCTCCAAAGCGCGCTGCGCCATATCTTGCATATTAACATCCAGTGTAGAGATAATATCAGAGCCATCTACTGGAGCAACTTCTACGGAGCGATTTACAGGAACCCAATAGCCCCCCGCAATACGCTGCATCATCTGCGAACCACTCTTGCCATCAATATATTTGCCATAAGCACCTTCCAGCCCCACTAATACCGTGTCGCCTTTGGTGTTTTTATAGCCAATGGTACGAGCCGCCAAGTTTGTAAATGGCAGAATACGCTTATTCTCACGTATGGTAACCAGACTGCTGGAATATTTCTTCTTGCCTTCTTTAAATGTGCTAAACAATGGCAAAGCCTTTAAATCCTTTAACTCTTGATGCGACACATTACGCTTTATCAAAACATAACGCTGCTTCTTAGCACGCGCATTTTTGAGCATCATCAGGTACTGACGAGAAGATTTATCTTGAAAATGATTTGCCAAACCTACCGCCAGCGTATCTACCTTGGAATTAAACACATCATTTGCCTCCTCTGGAATAGCCATCGCATCAAAGCGCAACTCATACTCCGGAACGGAGGTTGCCAAGAGACTCCCATCATTGGAATAAATATTCCCCCGCGCAGCCTCAATAACTCTTTCTTTGATGGTTAAACTATCCACCATCGCACGCCATTCGCCTCCATCTACATACTGCAAATGCAGCAGCTTCCCAAAAACCAAGAACGCACCAAACACCATAAGCCCGAACGCTAGGTACACTCGCATAAGTATAGATTTCCTAATATTCATAACGTTTATCGTGTTATTTTTTCTTTTTAATTACCTCTATTTTAATTGGCGGCTCAGTACGCTCTTTTAAGCCAAGCGTATCAGCCCTTTTTGCAATCTCGGTCTGCGTAGTCATCTTCATTAACTCTGCTGACAAAGACTTATAATCCCAACTCAACTCCTTCACATCTCGTCCTAATCGGTCAATAGATCTTACCGTGCGCTCTGCTAAA
>JASLCA010000179.1 GCA_030146225.1 Sphingobacterium sp.
CTATGCCATAGCTTCCTATAGCCGCAGTGCAACTGCTTGGGAACAGGGGAAGTTTGCGCAGGAGGTAGCGCCTATTACCTTAAGTACCCGCAAAGGGGATTTGCTAGTCTCCGAAGATGAGGAGTTTAAAAAGGTTATTATAGATAAGATACCTAGCCTAAAGCCATCCTTTAAGAAGGATGGAACAATTACGGCTGCCAATGCATCTACCTTAAATGATGGAGCTGCAGCCTTGTTGTTGATAAGTGAAGAGAAGATGAAGGCATTAAATTTAAAGCCGCTCGCTGAGATTATTGCCTATGCGGATGCTGAGCAGGCTCCAGAATGGTTTACCACTAGCCCTAGTGTTGCAACGGAAAAGGTGTTGAAAAAGGCTGGACTTACCCTAGCTGATATTGATTACTTTGAGTTTAATGAGGCCTTTTCTGTGGTAGCCTTAGCGAATGCTAAAATATTGGATATTCCAGCAGAAAAGATAAATATCTATGGGGGTGCTGTAGCCTTAGGACATCCATTGGGTTGTTCGGGTGCGCGTATCTTGGTAACCTTGACTTCTGTGTTGCAGCAGGAGGCTGGGACTTATGGCCTAGCGGCTATCTGTAATGGAGGCGGGGGCGCCTCGGCAATGATATTAAAGGCTGTTTAGGTATTTCGTACCTATTCGAAGTTTAGGAAGTTACTTGAATAACTAACTTCCTAAACTTCTAATCCCCTAACAATCTACCTCTCTAACAATTTAAGCTTCTAATAATTTAAGCTTTTATCTCCTTACTATAAAAACCTAAAACCAGCGGATTAAAGGTCTGCTTGTTAAGGGCGAGAAGGACCATGGAATTGAGCTGAGTATAACCAGTAGGGCAATGCCATACCATAGCCATTGGGTTCTAAATTTGTCAGCATCTGTGCGCTGCTTTCTGGCTTTTGCTGAGCCTATGCTTACCAAAATAACTGCAATCAGCATCATCAGGCTGTGTTCCATCCCAAAGAATCGTATTTCTCTTAGTTTGACGCCCTTTTGAAAGTTTTGTAGGAAGTAGCGTACCAGGGGACTTATACTATACAGCCATAATCCTATAAGCAGTTGTATATTTAATATGGCTGTTGTGAGCTCTCGCAAGCGTTTATCTGCTTTGTGGTAGGGGATGGCTTTTTTGTAGGCATAGTAACTTCTGATAATAGCCGCAATAAGGATAATGAGTACGAGCCATCGTACTGCGGAGTGCAGCGGTAATAGATAAGCGAACATAGTGAATGCGATTTATTGGGACTAATGTAGTAAACTCTAACAAGATCTTGGGCTTTCTTATATCAGGGCTATCTCATTTTTTTGCACCACATAAGGCTTTCTTTTTGTCCTCGAAAAGTAAAACTATAGGAATATAGGCTTGGCTTGATAAATCTAAGCGAATTAAGTATTATTTTCGGAACTCCATATTAACTTTTATGTCCGATAATTTAATCTCTTTATTGAAACTTGAAACACTGACAGCCAACCTGCATCCTCCTTTGCGATGTTTGGACTATCATGTTATTCATGTTAATTCGGATAGTATGAATATTCAGCCACATAGGTGGTATCGGGCAGAGTATTTTGGCTTAATGATGTTGTTGGAAGGCAGTGCTTATTACAGCATTGGGGATCATGAGTACCAGATTTCCAAAGGCGATATTATGTTTTGCGTGCCAATGGAAGTCTTTAAGGTTATCTATGTTTCACCTGATATTCAGGCTGTACAGATCTTTTTCTCTACCGATATGATTAATGAGGCTGGCTTTAACTATCGATCCAATGATATTGTAAAAAGCTTTTCAAACAATCCTTCTTATATTATACGGCATCAAGAAGCTTTGTTTGAGCGCTTACAGTTTCATATGAAAGAGCTGGAACGATTAAATGACAGTACCCATAGCAACTATTATGCGGAGGAATTAATCTGGCATCACTTCTCCTTGTTGATGTATGAGATTGATATTATTAATCGGCAATCGGGTGATCGGCATAATAATACCTCTAGAGAGGAGGAGTTGACTACGGGCTTCTTTAGTCTGGTGCGGGATCATTATATTGCTCATCATGATGTTCAGTTTTATGCAGACAGCCTGCATGTTAGTCGGAAGTACTTAAGCCGGATTGTAAAGAAGACTATGGCAAAATCGCCAAAGGATATTATCAATCAGGTCCTGCTTATTGAAGCTAAAATTCTTCTTCGGAACTCAAATAGTAATGTAAATCAAGTGTCTCATACCTTGAAATTCTCTGATTCTGCTGTATTTAGTAAGTTTTTTAAGAAACATACGGGGCAGAAGCCAAGTGAATATAAAATGATTGATCTCTTTTAATAATTCCACTGTCATCCATTTGTAGAATTGGGAGTTTTCATCTTTGCTGGTGTCTTTTGGACAAATTTTGGCGACTTAGCGTTCGACAGCTAATTGCGAAAAATAATGACTTTTGCTGCTCAATAAAATTAAAGCAAATACATTATGAAGCGAAATTTCGTTTTTACGTCAGCCTTTTTTATGATGCTCTCCATAATACTATTGGCCGCCTGCGGTCAGTCGCAGGATGGAGCAGGCTATGAACAAGGGCCGGCAGAGGTGCCAATGGGCACTGTAAGTTCTGGAACAACTACAATGCAAAGTGAATATGCCGCAGCCATAGAGGGAGTCTCCAATATAGAAATTCGGCCACAAGTCGCGGGCTATCTGACCAAGATTTTTGTGGATGAGGGGGATTATGTACGGGCTGGGCAGACACTCTTTAAAATCGAAGAGCGCATCTATCAAGAGCAGCTTAACAGTGCGCAGGCTAGCCTTGCTGCAGCGGAAGCCACTCAGGTGAGTGCACGTATCAATCTGGATCGGAAACGCGAGTTGGTTAAGAGTAAGATTGTGTCGGAACTACAGGTTCAAGAAGCAGTCGCAGAGTTGGATGCGATTAAGGCCGCTATTGCGCAGGCAAAATCCGCCATTTCATCCGCGCGCATCAACTTGGAGTTTGCTACGGTAAAGGCTCCTGTAAACGGGTATATTGGTCGTTTTAACTACCGCTTAGGAAGTTTAATGTCTCCTAGCAATGCCTTGCCTATGACTGTCGTTTCAGACAATCATCAAGTATATGCCTATTTCAGTCTAAGTGAGAATGATTTTGTAGCCTTTCAACGTGCGCATGCAGGACAGTCTATGGCGGAGAAATTAAAGAATACCCAGCCGGTATCGCTGCTCCTATCCGATGGACAGCCTTTTGCAACCAAAGGCCGTATTGATGCAGTGGAGGGACTCTTCAACAAGAGTACAGGTTCTATCACTTTACGTGCACGCTTTGACAACCCTACAGCTGAATTGCGTAGCGGAAATACAGGCAAGATACTGATGGAAAGAGAATTTGCGGATGTGACCCTATTCCCGATTGCTTCCACTGTGCTTATTCAGGACAAGACCTTTATCTATACGGTAGATGCCGAAAGTAAGGTCTTACAGATACCGGTTACGGTAGTGGGCAAGTCAGGCGACAATTTTATTATTAGCGATGGCATTAAGCCTGGCGAAAGATATATTGCAAAGGGCTTTGAACGCTTACAAAATGGCATGCCTGTGGTAGAGCAGAAACAAGTTGAAAACAAATAATTAAAGCATTTTTCATGTTAAAGAAAATTATAAAGCGCCCCGTACTGGCGACGGTTATATCCGTGCTCTTGGTTATCCTGGGGCTGGTCGGGATGTTAAGTCTTCCCATCACGAAGTTTCCGGATATTGCACCGCCCACCGTTATGGTGACGGCGATCTATCCTGGGGCCAATGCGGAGACAATTGCCCGCTCGGTAGCACCTCCACTGGAGAATGCGATCAATGGGGTGGAGAATATGGATTACATCACCTCCACGGCGAGTAATGATGGCTCCTTGGCGATTACGGTTATATTTAAATTGGGCACCGACCCTGACCAAGCTGCAATTAACGTTCAGAATAGGGTCGCTCAGGTAACCAATCAGATGCCTGCTGAGGTATTGCAAATGGGGATTACCACCTTGAAGCGTCAGAATAGTATGATCGCAATGATTACGCTGACCAGTAAAGATGGCTCTATGGACGATCTATTCTTGGAAAACTACGCGAAGATAAACGTGGTGCCTGAGGTAAAGCGTATTAAAGGAGTAGGGGATGCCATGGTTTATGGGAATAAGGATTATGCCATGCGGATTTGGTTGGACCCGAATAAACTAGCGGTTTATGGCTTAACGCCAAATGATATAGCAGGCGCTATTCAATCCCAAAACTTGGAAGCTGCACCTGGTCGATTTGGCGAGCGGAGTACAGAAGTTAAGGAATATGTGATGCGCTATAAAGGCAAGTTTACGGAGCCTTCGCAATATGAAAACATTGTTATTAAAGCACAAAGTGATGGTTCGGTTCTTCGCTTAAAGGATGTCGCTGATGTATCCTTTGATGCCTATAGTTACGATGTAAATTCTACCTACAATAAGAAGCCAGCCGTAACGATGGCTATCTTCCAGATGAGTGGCTCTAATGCCAACGAGGTGCAGATTGCCCTGGAGAAGCGTATGGAGGAGTTGGAGAAATCCTTCCCTGGTCAGATGGAGTACAATATACCCTATGCGACCAAGGATTCGCTGGATCAGTCCATTAATCAGGTGATGTTAACGCTCTTAGAAGCCTTTATCTTGGTGTTCTTGGTGGTGTTTATCTTCTTGCAGGACTTACGTTCTACTTTGATTCCGGCTATTGCGGTGCCCGTCTCTATTATTGGTACCTTCTTCTTTATGAAGCTCTTTGGCTTTTCCATCAATATATTAACGCTATTTGCCTTGGTACTAGCCATTGGTATTGTGGTGGATGATGCGATTGTGGTGGTGGAGGCAGTGCATGCCAAGATGGAGAAGAAGCGTATGAATGCGCGGGCAGCTACGATGTCGGCAATGAGTGATATTTCTGGAGCTATTGTATCCATTACCTTGGTTATGTCTGCGGTATTTGTACCAGTAGCCTTTATGGATGGCTCTACGGGACTATTCTACCAGCAGTTTGCCTTGACCTTGGCCATCGCCATTATTATTTCAGCAATCAATGCCTTGACCTTAAGTCCGGCTTTATGTGCTATATTTTTAAAGCCACATCATGAGGCTGGGGATTTGGGGCAGAAGCAAAACTTTAAGGAGCGTTTCTTTACAGGCTTTAACGTCGCATTTGACAAGCTAACCTTGCGCTATGGCCGTTCCGTCTTGCTGTTGATTAAGCGGAAGTGGATTGCCTTTTCTATACTCGCCTTTTTTGCAGGTCTGTTTGCTTGGTATTCGATGACATCGCCTAAAGGCTTTATCCCTGATGAGGATCAAAACTTTATTATTGTGACGGTCAACCTTGCTCCAGGTGCATCCAAGGATAGGACAGCTAAGGTAATGGGGGATGTGGAGTCCATGTTGGTCGACAATCCTGCCGTGCATGAAGTAATGGGGGTGGAAGGCTTTAACCTATTTAGTGGTTCTATGTCCTCTGCTGCGGGTTCTATCTTTATCAAGTTGAAAAACCCTAAGGATAGAGGCGAAGTGCAAAATATCGATGCTATAATTGCAAATGTACAAGGCACTTTGTCGGCAGACAAGCGTGCAAACTTCTTGGTGTTAAATACACCTACTGTAGATGGCTTTGGAAATACCTCTGGGATGGAATTGGTCTTGCAGGATAAAACCAGTGGGGACCTTTCCAAGCTTGGGATGGTATCCTATGGGATGATGGGCGCGCTGATGCAACGACCAGAAATTGCCTTTGCTTACACGACCTTTGATGCTTCTTACCCACAGTATGAGTTGTTGGTGGATGAGGTGAAAGCAGCTCAGTTGGGTGTTGCGGTAAGTGATATTATGTCGGTAATGCAGGGTTATTACGGAAGTATTCAGGCTTCGGACTTCAACCGCTTTGGGATGTACTATAGAGTTTTGGTACAGTCCACTCCAGAAAAGCGTACAGATACCGCCTCTTTGCAGGGCATCTTTGTGAGAAATGCTAGCCAAGAGATGGTGCCAGTAAGTACCATGGTGACCTTGAGTCCCTTTACAGGGCCTGAAGTTGTAGAGCGCTTTAACTTGTTTAATGCCTCCAACCTAACGGTGATGGCTGCTCCAGGTTACAGTACAGGGCAGGCTATGGCAGTCGTAGAAGAAGTCAGTAAAGAAGTGCTTCCACCTGGCTTCGCCTATGATTACAAAGGTATGAGCCGTGAGGAGAGTCAGGCAAGTTCGCAGACTACGGTTATCTTTATCTTGTGTATTGTGTTTGTCTACTTCTTGTTGTCGGACACCTTCTGGGCCAGGATCGTCGCCACCGTGGACCCGCCCACCCAGTACTCCTTGCGGTTCGGGTGG
>JASLCA010000237.1 GCA_030146225.1 Sphingobacterium sp.
AGGCCTACTATTAAGATGTTAAGGTATGCCAATCCAAATATTACTTGGGAGGTTTCCTACAAAGCCAACTTTGCGATAGAGTTAGGATTGTTGAATAATGACCTTTCCTTGATTGCAGAAGTTTACCATGAAAACCGTACAAATATTGTACAAATACGCCAAGATATCCCTTCAGTAGTCGGCTTGATAGGCAATGTTCGTACAAATTATGGAGAAGCTGTAGGCAAGGGGCTTGACCTAACCTTAAACTACAACAAGTCATTGTACAATGGGATGTGGTATATCTTACGTGGAAACTTTACCTATGGGGCATCCAAGATAACCGTATACGATGAGTTGGACTACTCCGAAATTGCGCCTTGGCGTTCAGTAATCGGGCAAAAGGTAGGTCAGTCTAGAGGATATGTTGCCGAGCGATTGTTTATCGATGATGATGAGGTGCGCAACTCCCCAAAACAACAGGTGCATGCAAATGGTGGCGACTATCAAGCTGGAGATATAAAATACCGCGACATCAATGGGGATGGAGTGATTAATCAATTTGATATCGTGCCTATGGGCTATCCAACCAATCCAGAGATTCAATTTGGCTTAGGAGCTTCATTTGGCTATAAGAACTTTGATATTTCGGCATTTGTGCAAGGGGAGTCAAGGTATTCCTTCTTCCTTGATGCCAATAAGATGGCTCCATTTGTAGAGGTGTCTTCTGGTGGAAAGAAAGGAAATAGAGCATTATTAAACTTTATTCCTGAAAGCTTATGGACGGAAACCAATCGGGATCTATATGCTAAGTGGCCTCGCTTATCCCCTGATGTAGCAGGCGCAGCAGTAGGAAATAACAACAATTTTGTGCAGAGTAATTACTGGATGCGTACGGCAAGCTATATCCGACTTAAGTCGGTTGAGGCTGGCTATAAGGTGCCTGATTTTCATGGGGTTTCCATGCGTATTTACGCGAGTGGGACCAACTTGTTTACGCTATCTGATTTTAAACTATGGGATCCTGAAATGCGTGGAAATGGACTTGCATACCCCTTGCAGCGCGTATTTAACCTAGGTGCTCAGATCAATTTTTAGACTATGAAAAAGACATATATAATGAAAGCTATACATCCTATATTCGCCCTGATACTACTGTTCTCCCTTGTATCTTGCAATAAGTATTTGGATATATTGCCAGATGACAAGCCAGTTCTGGAAGATGCGTTTAAAGATAAGTACAATACCGAAAAGTATCTATTTACCTGTTATGCCAGCCTCCCAAATGTTGTTAACCCTACCAATACCTTGGGGATATCTGGCGGGGGAGATGTTATTTATTCGGAGAGAAATACAGGCGGCGGATTTTCTTCAGGCCCTCCCGCAGCGCAGATGGCCTTTCAGAAAGGAAATAATGTAGCCAACCCTTTTGCAAACTTCTGGGATGGTCAGAATGGAGCAAGTAAAAATATCTGGCAAGGCATTCGCCATTGTAATATTTTCTTGGAGCATATCCGCGTAGAAGACGGGGGACCTAGAGACCTTGATGATATGACACGAGAACGATGGATAGCAGAGGTAAAGGCGATCAAGGCTTACCTTAACTTTTTTCTCCTGCAACTTTATGGGCCAATTCCCATTGTAGACAAGGTGATACCCATTTCTGCTAAGGGCGAAGAGTTGGCGATTTATCGGGAGCCTGTAGACGAGGTTGTCAACTATATTGTCGCGGGCTTGGACGAGGCTATTGAGGGCTTGCCAAATACCAGTGAGATGGATGTCGTAAGTGAATATGGTCGTTTTAACAAGACGATTGCACGCTCGATTAAGGCCAAAACTTTAATCCTTGCCGCAAGTCCACTCTTTAATAATAATAACAATTACACCGGCTTTAAGGATAAGCGAGGCATTGATCTTTTCCCAACTGGGGATAGCAAGGGCAGATGGGAGCGTGCACTGCGGGCTATTGACGAGGCGGTACGCTCTGCTGAAGAAGATGGCGCCCATATACTAGTTACCACCGATGGTGGAAATAATGCCATTCGCGGTGTAAATAGCACCAATATCAATGATACCACAAAAGCTATGGTAAGCCTTCGGCAGGCAGTTACCCAATCTTGGAATCCAGAAGTGATATGGGCTGTCAATGAAAGCACGACAGTCTTGCAGCGCTGGTCTACGATGTTGAGTAATGATGAGTACTTTAATCTTGCAGGATCAGCAGGATCTGACATTGGTCAGCGTCATGGGCCTACCTTGAATGTGGTAGAGCTCTTTTACTCCTCCAATGGGGTACCAATTGAGGAGGATCAAGACTGGGAAAGCAAGGGCTGGTATCAGAATAGGTATAGCACGCAACTTCCGGATGCCGAGCATAGCAAGTACTTTATTAAACAGGGACAGGAAACTGCCATCTTGCATTTCAATCGCTGCTTGCGGTTCTATGCATCCATTGGCTTTGATGGAGGGATTTGGGAAGGAAGAGAGAAAACTTTGGCCGATGCATCCTTTCCTAATATGATGCGTCATTTTGGGAGTGGCTTTAAGCATTCGGAGGCCTATGGAGGCTATCCTTTCTCTGGCTATTTAGCCAAAAAGTTAAGTCACCTAAAGACAACCTATACCGAGTCTAAAATCACCCTAGTGCGGGAAGATTATTCCTTCCCAATTATTCGCTTAGCAGATCTTTACCTATTGTTAGCTGAGAGTCTGAATGAAGTAGGAGGGCCGACACAAACGGATAGCAAAGGCCATAATGCACTGCACTACCTGGATGCAATACGCGCTCGGGTCGCTATGGAGGGAGTTGTGCAGAGCTGGCAGAAATATGCTTCTGCAAGGTTTAAATCCAAGCCAGAGACAGCAACAGGGCTTCGTGCTATTATCCGCCGTGAACGCTTAAATGAATTGGCCTTTGAAGGACATTTCTATTATGACGTGCGGAGATGGTTGATGGCCGAGGAGATGTTTAATCAACCTATACTTGGCTGGAATAAAGACGGCGAGAACAAGGCTGATTTTTACAATGTGAAAGTCTTGTTGCAACCGCGATTTGCGATGAAAGATTACTTAATGCCTATTCGTACCAATACCCTCTTGCAGAATAAGAGTCTGGTGCAAAATCCAGGCTGGTAATCTTGTAAATGATGTTTTAATTATAGAATTGAAAAGATGAAAAATATAATAAGATGGTTTGCTTTCGTATCCATATGCGGCCTTGTATTTTATGGATGTGCAGATAGCTATTTAGGCGTGGAGCAGGTAGTCGTGGACTCAGAGCGACCTGATAAATTGACGGTGGAGCAGGTTGTTTCAAAATCAGGTGCGCTGGAAATTTATTTCAGTCTGCCTGCTGGCAATCCAAATATTGACCAAGTACAAGCCCGCTATAAAAATAAACAAGGAAAGTATGTAGACTTTAAGGTGTCTAGGTATAGTTCCTCTATACTGGTAGAGGGATTTACGGGGATTGATGAAAAGACGGTAGAGTTGGTCTGTGTAGATATTAGTGGCAATAAGTCAGATGTGACAACAGTTGTGGCGGCTCCTGAGCTTTCTGCGATGGAAGTAGCCTTTCAAACCATAAAGGTAGAGCCTGCTTTTGGGGGAGTACGATTGGCTTGGAAAAACAGTGAAGCAAATGCCTTGGCTATACATATTTTAACAGAGGATATACTGCAAGTTGGAGTCGTTTCTCTGGTGGAAGATCCGACCAAGACTATCTACAATAGAGACTCGGTGCATACCACGGCCTTTGTCAGACAATATCCCTCTGTGGAGCAGAAGTTTGGCTTTCAGGTTTCAGATAAATGGGGAAATAGATCCGATACCTTGATTAGTGCGTTGACCCCTTACAAAGAGGAGGAGATCGAGTGGAAAAATGTGAGAGCGATCTCCTTTTTCAACCCAACTTTATTTGCTGGAAGTAGAGATTTTGGCCTTTATGGGGTCAATGCTGCTACTGGCATTCAGAATGATGGGAATGCCCATGCAGGCGGCAATGCCCCACAAACCATGTTTAATGGGGTAACCTCTGGAAACTTGTATTATGGCTATAAGTTTGTGAAAAACTTAACCAATACAGATCCTTCCAAGCGCGAAATTGTACAAGATGTTTACTCCACCTTTGATTTAAATATGGAGGCTAGGCTAAACCGTGTTAAGATTTATCCTAGAACACATATATCCTACACCTATACGCGGTCTAGTCCAAAACGCTTCCGCATCTGGGGTACAAATGACAGCAATAGTCAACGCTGGTCTAAATTTCCCGAAACATGGACCTTGATCGGGGAGTATGTGGGCAAGATGCCCGTCAACCTAGGCGCATTGACGCAAGAGGAAATCGAATGGTTCAATTTTAATCAAGAGTACTTAATTAATGAGGACAATGTAAATCCAGATGCGAAGCCGAGTGAGACCTTCCGTTATATGCGAATTCAATTGATGGAAACTTACAATATCAACGAGGCATTTTACACCATTAATGAGTTTCAGATGTTTGGAGAGATTCTAAAACGCTATTAGACATTGATTTTTTATAAAATAAAAGCTATGTACAAGTTTAAGTATAAGATATTAGTCGCACTCTTGTCTGTCCTTACCCTAGGATGTGATGACGCGAATGATTTATTAAATCAACATATTAAAGATGGGCCTATCGTTTACGCTGGGAAGATAAAAGAAATGGCGGCTCGCTCGGGGTATTATCGGGTGCGGGTGGATCTATTTCCTACAGCGGATATTAATCGCTCCCACTGTATTTTAAGTTGGAATCTAAGTGGTGAAACCAAGGATTCCTTACGCGTAGACTATAGCGATATTAACTACGATGAAGAGCTACAAGGGTATTTTGCCTATGTTAATATACCTTCAATTGAAGGCAGTTTACAGATCTCAGCTCAAAATGTAGATGGTTTTGGAAATAAATCCTTGATCGAGTCGGTCAATGCCAATATCTACGGGGCTGAGTATGTCTCCTCCTTGGTCAATGCACCAGCAAAGGTGTCTCCACGGGTAGACAAGGTAACCTTTGATGAAAGAGTAGGGGCGGTGGGCAACCTAGTTAGCTATGAGCAGGAAGACGGCAGCTTTACCAAGGAAGTTTTTGTAAAAGAAAAAGTATTCAGCCTAGTCAATGCGAAAAGAGGAGGTATACTACGTTCTAAAACAAGATTCCTGTTAAACCCTACGGATATAGACACCTTAGCGGGGCCTAGTTATTTGGAAACTAAGATTCCAGAAAATGCAGGGATTGCGGCCCTAGCTGCCTTAGCGAAGACTTCTCCATTTTTATTAAATAATGATCGGATTGCTGCCTTGCTACAGTTTGAAACATTTTCTGATCAATTTCCACCTGCCCAATTCAATCAATACTTGAAGAGCGGGGCGGCAGAGTCTTTGGATTTAGAATATACTTCACCTATACTTTATAGTTATAAACAAGGCTTTGATAAGGTCCTTCATGAAGTGAAAAATACGCAGGTTGCGCAAGGGGCGGTTGCGGTATGGTTGGTATACAATATGGGCTATGTGGTAAAGACAGCTTCGGTTACCTTTGGCATTGATTTAGATCATCGCTGGGCAGAGCAATTTGAACCCTACTTAGACTTTTTATGTGTAACGCATAATCATGTAGATCATGCACACGTTAAGTTAATGGATGCGATGAATGCAAAAGGAAAGCCCGTCTTGTCAAATTTTTATGCCAAAGACAGCAAGTACAGATCTACTGTGGCAACGAGTTACACCATAAAGGGGGTTAAGATAAAGACGGATATCACGGATCACTTACGAGACCCTGCACTTCCTAACTTTGTGACAGTTTTTCGCATAGACTGTGGTGCAGATGCGGATAATTTTACGTTATTGCATTGTGGAGATTCAGGCTTTAACCCAGCTCGTTTTAAAAATGTCCAAGGACCATTAGATTTAGCGGTCTTGCGATGGGGAGCAGCTCGTGAGAATGATATCTTGGGCACAGGCACTGGGCAGGTTAAGCCTGATTATGCGATTTTATCGCATCTGATAGAACTCAGACATGACCCTTATCCAGCCGGACAGGCATCTATAACAAAGACGCTTGAACACCTTCCTGGGGTGAAGTGTGATAATACAATTATTCCTTTCTGGGGCGAGAAAATGACCTGGAAAAATGGACAAATGATGTAAGTTTTTAAGCATGAAAAAGATAGTTTTAGTACTCCTTAGTTTTGTAATGGCTTTTGCTGCGCTAGCGCAGCAAAAGCCTGCTTTAAGCAAGGAAACCCTTCAAGCCAATGCGGCTGTAGCAACCTTAAAGGCATTTCGGAAAACGAGTCCCTTAAAATTAAATGCAAAGCGCTTGGAATTGTTAAAGACAATGGAAGTCTATTCGGATGGTCTTCCACCAGCTGCTTTTAAGGAATATTTGCTCGCAGATGAAGAAACAGCCGCCGCCTTAGAGCGTACTGTGCCTATTCTGTATGCCTATAGAGCCGGCTTTGACAAGGTCTTACAAGAAGTGCAGACAAGCAAGGTGGAGCAAGGCAGCACGCATATATGGTTGCTTTACAATATGGGATTCGTAATTAAAACACCATCAGGCTGCTTTGGGATAGACCTTGATCACCGTTTAGCAGCGCATTTGGCTCCCCATTTGGATTTTTTGTATATCACCCACAATCATGCTGATCATTACAATATGAAGCTGATAGCAGCGATGGTAGAAGCTGGCAAGCCAGTAATCAGCAATTTCTATACAGAAAGCGCGGCTTATTATGCAACAAGAGATACAATATATCAAATCGATAAATTTAAAATACGCACGTCTATCTCAGATCACCTTTTAAGTCCAGATCTGCCGAATTTTGTAGCCATGGCTAGAATCGACTGTGGGGAAGATTCTGGCAATTTCTCTATGCTACATTGTGGTGATTCAGGCTTTGATCCAACGCGTTTTAAGGCTGTCCAAGGTCCAGTAGACATGCTTGTCTTACGCTGGGGCGCACCTAGAGAAAATAATATATTGGGAACAGGAGCAGGGCAAGTACAGACTAATTATGCCTTGCTTTCGCATCTGATAGAATTACGACATAATCCATATCCCAAGGGACAGGCTTCGATCTTACAGACCTTGAAACACCTGCCTAATGTTCAATGTGAAAACACGCTCATCCCCTTTTGGGGAGAAAAGCTGGTTTGGAAAAATGGTAAGTTAAATTAGTTAAGTCGTTTTAGTAATCTACTACGCTAGTAAATATTTTAATATTGCAAACGCTCTTGTGCTCAAAGGAAATTTCGACTTGTATTAAGCCTTTGTTATGTAATCGTTATTAATAGATTTTGATGATTTTGTTTGAACAGTATTACATAAATTAGTAATTAATTATTATTAACTTAGTAAGGCTATCAAATTATTAATAACTCTAAAGCGTGAGAGACGACCTAAATTACGTGGAAATTTTATGTCATGGGCATGAGGACGGTTTGCAATATTTTATTAACCAACTCGGAGAACCCCTGCATTTTTATGCCTATAAGATCACCAAAAATAAAGAAGTTTCTGAAGAGATTGTATCGGAGTCCTTTTATAAACTATGGCAACGCAGAGATCGAATGACATGCTATGAAACGATTAGATCTTTTCTGTTTTTAGTCACCCGAAATGCCTGTTATGATTATATGGGCTCGGCTTATCAAAAGAAGGTTTCCTTTTCTGAAGATAATTGGTTGAATATTCCAGAGGCTGATAATGATGTGCTCGGGCAAATGATTTATGTAGAATTGCTGATGCAGATTGCGCATGAATTGGAGAAGCTTCCCCAGCAGCAAGCCGATGTATTTCGCTTATCCTTTTTGGAAGGCTTTAGCACCCAAGAGATATGCGAGGCCTTGGGAACCAACCCAAGCAGCGTTTATTTTGCGAAGTCCAAAGCCTTATCTACGCTCCGCGTCATATTTAGGGAAAAGGATATAAACTTGTATATGAGCTTCCTCTTGCTGGTTAACCTCGGTCAAAACTTCCTTAACGAAGATCTTATTGATAAACTATTG
>JASLCA010000253.1 GCA_030146225.1 Sphingobacterium sp.
AGGCTGACGGATCGGTAGTGGTAAAGATGGGGGATACGATGCTCCTGGCTACTGTAGTATCTTCGAAAGAAGTGAAAGAGGGAACCGACTTTTTACCGTTGTCTGTTGATTATCAGGAAAAATATGCTGCTGCCGGACGTATTCCGGGTGGCTTCCTGCGTCGTGAAGCGCGTTTATCGGATTATGAGGTGTTAATTTCGCGCCTGGTTGACCGTGCATTGCGCCCGATGTTCCCTGAAGATTATCATGCTGATACGCAGGTGATGATCTCTTTGATCTCTGCGGATAAAGATATTATGCCAGATGCTTTGGCTGGTTTAGCAGCTTCAGCGGCTATTGCTGTTTCTGATATTCCATTTAATGGTCCAGTTTCTGAGGTACGTGTTGCAAAGATTGATGGTCAGTTGGTTATTAATCCAAGACTTTCTGAATTAGCACATGCTTCTTTAGAGTTCCTTGTGGCTGGTTCAGCGCAGGATATTGTTATGGTTGAGGGTGAGTGTAAGGAGATTTCTGAAGCGGAAATGGTGGAAGCTATTGCTTTTGCGCATGAGGCTATTAAGAAACAAGTTGCAGCACAGGTTGAATTAGCGAGATTAGTAGGCGCTGAAATCAAACGTGAATACAACCACGAACCAGAAAACTTAGAATTACGTGCAGCGATTTTCGCAGCTACTTATGATCAAGTATATGCAGTTGCTAAATCTGGTTCTTCTAAAAACGAACGTACAGAGAAGTTTGCTGCTATCGGCCAAGAGTTCTTCGCTACTTTAGGTGAAGAGTTGGACGCAGATACGGCTTTCTTAGCTAAAAAATATTTCCACGATGTACAGTATGATGCGGTACGTAACTTATTGTTAGACGAAGGTATCCGTTTGGATGGTCGTGATGCACGTAAGGTACGTCCAATCTGGTCTGAGATTGATTACTTGCCAGCGGCTCACGGTTCAGCTGTGTTCACACGTGGCGAGACGCAATCCTTAACTTCTGTAACTTTAGGTGCGAAGGATGCTGAGCAGATGATCGATGGTGCATTTATCCATGGATACAATAAATTTATCTTACACTACAATTTCCCAGGTTTCTCTACGGGTGAGGTAAGACCTAACCGTGGTGCTGGTCGTCGTGAGATTGGTCATGGTAACTTGGCTATGCGTTCATTGAAGCAAGTATTGCCTGATGATGCAGAGAATCCATACACGATTCGTATTGTTTCTGATATCTTGGAATCTAACGGTTCTTCTTCTATGGCTACCGTTTGTGCGGGTACATTAGCTTTATTGGATGCGGGTATTAAGTTGAAAGCTCCAGTTTCTGGGATTGCTATGGGCTTGATTACGGATGAGAAGACGGGTAAATATGCAATCCTTTCGGATATCTTAGGTGATGAAGATCACTTAGGTGATATGGACTTTAAGGTAACGGGTACTGAAAAAGGTATTGTTGCTTGTCAGATGGACTTAAAGATTAATGGTTTGAAGTGGGAAGTGCTTACACAGGCATTGGACCAAGCGAAAGAAGCGCGTCTTCATATCTTAGGGGAAATGAAGAAAACAATTTCTGCTCCTCGTGAAGATTACAAACCACATGCACCTCGTATTATCTCTTTAACTATTGATAAGGAGTTTATTGGTGCGATTATCGGCCCTGGTGGTAAAATCATTCAAGAAATGCAACGCGAGACTGGCGCAACAATCTCTATCGAAGAGGTGGATGGCAAAGGTATCGTACAGGTATTTGCTGATGATAAAGAAGCGATTGATGCTGCGGTTACGCGTATCAAGAATATCGTAGCTAAGCCAGAGGTTGGTGAGATCTATGAAGGTAAGGTGAAGTCTATTATGGCTTTCGGTGCTTTCGTAGAAATTATGCCAGGTAAAGATGGTTTATTGCATATCTCTGAGATTGACTGGAGCCGTCTAGAAACAATGGATGGGGTCTTCAAAGAAGGTGATATGGTAACGGTTAAATTATTGGATGTGGATAAACAAGGTAAGATGAAACTTTCACGTAAAGCTTTATTGCCACGTCCAGCACGTGAAGATAAGCCAGCTGGTGAAAGACCTGCTCCACAAGGCTAATAAGCTTGTAAGCTATATAATAAGAAAGGCTGTCAATTTGACAGCCTTTCTTTGTTTTATAACATAATTACGGATTCAATCTTAGCGACTGCTTTGTAGTAGTCGATAACGTCCTCTGCTGTATTGACAAAGGTTTCTACCGTGATTGACTTGTATTTTCCACCTGAGGAATCCTTCTCTGCGAATTTTGAACTCGGGTGTTCAAAGATTGTTTTAACCTGGGCTATCTTTTCTGCATCCGCTTTCAAGATAAACTTGAAGGTGTACATGGATGGAAATTGCTCCACGTCAATAAGTTTTGCGCGAAAGCTTTCGTAGAAGTCCTGTGGATTTTCTGTATTGCCTTCTAAATCTTTAATGTTGATGTTGTTAAAGTCTGTCATTATTTGTTCTCCTTACTACAGGTTATTTATCAATAAGTATACCTAAAAAAAGAAGCGACTTTTCGTCGCTTCTTTTTTTAATTCTCCATGGATGTCGGCCAAGAGGCTCTGGATTTTCCGAAGCTTTTATTGGGCTTGTTGTCCATCTCAAAAACTAGCTCTCCACCGTTCAGCATATCTTGATGCTGGATGTAGGTCTTGTTATAAGGTTTTCCATTTAAACGTACGGACTTTATGTAGATATTCGCTTTGCTGTTGTTATTGGCTACTATAGTAAAGACCATACCGTTGGGCATTTGAATGCTGGCCTTGTCCAAGGCGGGACTGCCAAATACATATTCGCCACCCACGGGGGAGACAGGGTAGAGTCCCATCATAGACCATACTGCCCAAGCGCTCATCTGCCCTGCATCCTCATTGCCTGCATACCCATCTGGGCGATCATGGTACATGGAGTCCACAATTTGACGTACCTTCTCTTGGGTTTTCCAGGCTTCGCCTAGGTAGCTGTACATATAGGCAATATGATGGCTTGGCTCATTGCCATGTGCATACTGTCCGATAAAGCCACTGGCGTCTGGAGACTGGTTCTCTCCAGTCATATAGGAGGGCGCAGCGAAGAGTTTGTCTAGCATCTTACTCAGACCATCTTTCTTGGGAAACAGCTTGGCTAAGCCTCTTATATCATGCGGTACGAAGAAGGAGTGCTGCCATGCATTGCCCTCTATGTATTGGCTCTTGTCAAAGTCATGCTCGGAGTAAAAGGGGTCGAAGGGTTCTACAAACTTTCCATTTTTATATTTAGCCCGCATAAAGCCACTTGCTGGATCAAAATGATGTGTATAGCTCTTTGCTCTTTTGGTAAAGAGCTGCTGGTCTTCTGCTTTGCCTAGTTTTTGTGCAACCAGGGCGATGCAATAGTCATCAAAGGCATATTCCAGCGTTTTGGTGACACTGCCGCCATTGACATCCTGTGGGACATAGCCGTATTCTATATAGGCGGGCACTTCCCGAATGCTTTGGAAGGCGCTGTTGCGCATGGCTTGATAAGCGCGTTCTGCGTCTAGACCTGGCCAGTCTTTAAGGATCGCATCCGCTAATACAGGGATAGCATGGTAGCCGGTCATGGTGTTGGTTTCGAAGGTGCTTAAGTCCCATACGGGCAAGAGCCCATTTTCATCGTGAAAGGCCAGCATACTATTTAGGATGGCGGTATGTTTCTCTGGCTGGGTAATGCTGTAGAGTGGTTTTAACGCCCTAAAGGTATCCCATAAGGAGAATAGGGTATAGCGTTGTTGCTGATTGGGCATCTGATGTGTTTCGCCCTTAGCATTTTTGTACTGCCCATCCGCATCTGAATATAGGGTTGGCGCCATGGTAGTATGGTAGAGGGCTGTGTAAAAGATGGTCTTTAGCCTTTCGTCTTGGGCTTCTACTTGGATCTTGGCCAATTCTTTTTCCCATATTTTTGTAGCCTTGTCTTTTGTGTTTTGGAAGTTCCACGTGGGAATCTCCTGTAGGGCTAGTAGGGCTTTTTCATGACTTGTAGTGGATAGGGCTACTTTTAGTTCTACATCGGTAGTTTGCTCAAATGCGATTTGGGCGATCAGGCCTTTTGTGTCTAGGCGCTGAACCTCTGCTAGGCCTGCGCTGACTTCTGTAAAGCTGCTGATAGGCTTGTTGCTGCGGATCGCAAAGTAGATATGCTGCTTGCCTGCCCAGCCTGCGGAGGCGCGAAAGCCAACTAGCGTGCTGTCATTGAGCATTTGTAGGTAGGTGTCTGTGGCTTTATCCCAGTTGTACTGGTGTTTTAGGTCTATACGTAGGATGGCTTTACTGCTGTTCTTGGGAAAGCTGTATTTATGGTAGCCTACGCGTTCGCTGCTGCTGAGCTCAGCTTGTATGCCATTTTCTAGGCGTACTTTATAATAGCCTGCTTGGGCAAGCTCATCCTTGCGGTCAAACCGTTGTTTAATATCCTGTAAGGGGTTTGTTTGGCGTTCTAGCATGGGCATTATGGCGATGTCTAGCCAGTCCCCAATGCCTGTTCCGCTCAGGTGCATATGGCTAAAGCCTGCTATGCTGTCTGATGAAATATGGTAGCCGCTTACCCAGTCCCAACCACTTTTTCCATTGTCGGGAGATAGTTGTACCATGGCGAAGGGGAGGGTGGCTCCGGGAAAGGTATGTCCATGTCCACCTGTTCCAATAAGTGGGTCCACATATTTGGTTAATTGCTGCGCGCTGGCTTGGCTTACCAATAGGCCGAGGCTAATCGTTAAGATGGCCCTGTGCAGGCCTTTTGTTTTTTTCATAATTTACGAATTGCAGATGCAGATATAATATTACGAAAAAAAAACTAAGGATTAATAAAACCATTTAGCAAATTTTTTTTTGACCTGCATAACTGATTTTGCTAAAAATTTTTAGTAGTTTAGGTTTTCAGTGTCTAACCAATTTTTAACTAATGAAAAAGAGAATTTTGATCAGTGATATTGCTAAAGAATTGGGCGTATCGGTCACCACGGTTTCTTTTATTTTAAACGATAAAGCTAAGGAAAAGCGTATTAGCGATGCTTTGACAAAGCGGGTCTTAGCCTATGTTGAGAAGGTGGGTTATAAGCCAAATCAGTTAGCTAAAAGTCTACGTACGGGGCAGACTAAGATTTTAGGGCTGCTGGTAGAGGATATCGCTAACCCGTTTTTCTCCAATGTTGCTAAATATATTGAACGTCAGGCTTACAACCTGGGCTATCATATTATATACTGTAGCATGGATAATGATGAGCATAAGGCCAAGGAGCTGATACAACTGTTTATGGATAGGCAGGTGGATGGCTTTATTATTACGCCTTCGGATGGCTTGGAGGAGACCATCTTGGATATTAAACAGAATAATGTCCCCGTTGTCCTCTTTGACCGCTTTATACCGAGTGTGGATACGAGCTATGTGGTGTCGGACAATAAGAAGGGGGCTTATGAAGCGACGACTCATTTGTTGTCCAATGGCAATAAGCGTATTGGCTTGGTGTCTTTGTATTCCAATCAGACGCAGATGCGGGATCGCTTAGAGGGCTATATGGAGGCTATGGATAAATTCCAGACGCAGTCCTTTATTATGAAGTTGAAGATGGACAGTGATGATCTGGAGGCGCAAGAGCAGATTCTATCCTTTGTACTGGAGAATAATTTGGATGCCGTCTTGTTTGCGACCAATTACTTGGCTATTAAAGGACTCAAAGCTTTTAAAAGTAAGCAGCTTGCCTTGCCGAAGATGGCGGCTTTTGATGAGCATACCTTGTTTGAACTTCATGATCCATCGATTACGGTCGTATCCCAGGATATTGAGCAATTAACACTGGAGCTTATCCAAGTATTAATTGCAGAGATCAAAGGAACCCTAAAGGAAACGCGTAAGGTTGTGATTCCTTGTGAGCTTATTATTAGGGAGTCTTCGCTGTAGGAGCCGGTACAAACTTCATCGATAAGGAGTTTACGCAGTGCCTCGTGTTTTTCTCGGTAAATCTTTCACCTTCGAATACATGCCCTAGGTGACCACCACACTTTTTGCATAAGATTTCTGTCCGACGACCATCGGCATCTGTGCTGTGTAATATGGCGCCTGGGATTTCATCATCAAAGCTAGGCCAGCCACAATGGGACTCAAATTTATCTTCCGACCTGTAGAGTGGGGCATCACATTGCTTACAGACATAGGTGCCTGCTGCTTTATTGTCTAGCAATTCTCCTGTGAAGGCTCTTTCGGTGCCTTTGTGCAAAATAATATACGCTTCTTCAGGAGTTAATTGATTTAATGTTGTGTCTTTCATGTTATAACTCTTATTTTTGTGATTATGTACCAAAGTAGTTCCATTAGGCGGCTTACATGCCAGGCATGATAGGGAAATACAGAGTATAAATAGTAGTTTTGTGCGCATTGTTACAAAGATAAGCATTACAATCAGGTAGAACTGTTTGCCTAAAGTAAACAAATTTGAAAAAATAAGGTTTTACTTGTTATAGTTACCTATGCAATTAAAGAAGAAAAGCGAGTTGTAGGTCAATTTTAGGCAGTTATTTAGAATCGTTTTAAATTGATAATTTGCGTCATTAAATTGTCAGGGATTACTTAAATAGTTATACTTTTGTGCATTGTTTAGCGGGATTAAACCCTCTCAACCATATTTTTTAAAAGTTAATACATCATAAATAAATAGTATAAAGTGCTAAATATGAGAAATATCTCATCCGTTTTGGGAAGACTTGCAAAGACAATATCAGTTGGTTTGATGTTGATGTTTGCCGTTACAATGTCGCATGCGCAAGATGTCAAAGAAGGACAGGCGCTTTTTAAGTCTAAATGTACAAGTTGTCACAGTGTACTTAAAAAGATGGTTGGACCCGCTCTAACTGGGATGTCGGAACGACATTCTGAAGAGTGGTTAGTGAAGTGGATTAAAAATTCACAGGCATTAATCGCTTCTGGAGATCCTGCTGCAAAGGCGATTTTTGAAGAGTACAACAATTCCGTTATGACTTCATTTACGGATTTGTCGGACGATCAAATCAAAAACATCATCGCTTATGTGAAAGATGAAGAAGTGAAAGCTGCTGCTGGTCCTGCACCAGGTGCTACTGATGCTGGAGCTGCTAAATCTGACGATGCGAATTTGTTGATGATTGCGGGTCTGTTGGCAATTGTTGTTTTGTCAATTGTTGTTATCATCGTTTTGAATCGCGTTATCCGCACCTTAGAGAAGGTTATTGCGAATAATCAAGCTGCGATCGAAGCTGCACAAGCTAGAAATGAACAACATAAAGAGAACAAGTTGGCGAAATTCGCTGCTGCGTTCTTGAAGAACAAGAAGCTGGTAGGTTTTGCCGTGCTGATGTTAGTCGCGTTCTTAGCTGTGCTAGGTTGGAACACGATGTGGAACGTGGGTGTGCATACAGGCTATGAGCCAGTTCAACCAATTAAGTTCTCCCACCAAATTCACGCTGGTGTAAACCAGATTGAATGTCAGTACTGTCATGGTGGTGCTTATAAATCTAAGAATGCATCTATTCCTTCGGCTAACGTATGTATGAACTGTCATAATACGGTAACGGGTTCTGATCATTACGATGGTGAGCTTTCGCCTGAGATTGCTAAAATCTACAAGGCGCTGGATTACAACCCAGATACCCGTCAGTATGGCGATAATACAAGACCTATTCAATGGGTTAGGGTCCATAATTTACCTGATTTCGCATATTTCAACCACTCTCAACACGTTGTTGTTGCAGGCGTTGAATGTCAAACTTGTCACGGACCGGTAGAGACAATGGAAGAGATTTACCAATATTCTCCTTTAACAATGAAGTGGTGTGTTGATTGTCACCGTGAGACAGCAGTAAATGCTGATAACGCTTACTATGACCAATTGATATCTGCACACGAGAAATTGAAAAAAGGTGAGAAGATGACAGCTGCCATGATCGGTGGTTTGGAGTGTGGTAAATGTCACTATTAATAATTAATTTGAAATACGCAATCTTATATACAGCTTAAATGGATAGCAATAAAAAATATTGGAAAGGTTTGGA
>JASLCA010000306.1 GCA_030146225.1 Sphingobacterium sp.
CAGGTACCTTATTACATCTGGTATGCAGACGGTGTAAGGCAGTCCTTAAAGGATATACGCAGTGTAGAAGAAAAGGCTTCCTTACAGGTGAATTATTATGAAATAGCTAAATTAATGGGGGTAATGAATTTAGAAATGCCGAAATTTGAGCCATTGATGTATTTAAAATCTGATTTATCTCTTATTGAATACAATAATTTAGCACCTTAAAAAATGGTAAGTGTAATTATACCTTGTTATAATCATGGGAAGTTTTTGGCAGAAACTGTTGAGTCAATCCTTGATTCTACTTATAAACAAGTCGAAATTATTATTGTGGATGATGGTTCAAAGGATAATAGCCGGGCTGTTGCCCAGCGCCTTATGGAACTAAATCCTGCTATACAGTACCTGTATCAAGAGAATGCTGGCCCTTCACGCGCACGCAACAATGGTATCTCGAATGCTAAGGGAACATACATTTTGCCCTTAGATGCAGATGATTTAATACATCCCAATTATATTACTGAAGCCGTAAATATTTTTGAGAGTAAACCAGCTGTTAAGGTAGTTTATGCAGAGGCGGAGAAGTTTGGTGCGGTAAACAAAGCTTGGAAGCTGAAGCCTTTCTCGAGAAGGGCATTAGCCTTGGATAATATGATTTACGTCAGTGCGTTGTTTAGGAAAGCGGACTGGGCGCGTGTTGGCGGCTATTGCGAAGATCCTGTTTGCTGTCGAGAGGATTGGGAATTTTGGATTAAGCTGTTGAAAGGGGGAGGCGATGTAGTGCAATTACCATTTGTAGGCTTTTATTACCGTATTCACCCTGATTCTAGACGTAAGAGTATGACCAAAGCAAAGAAAAATGCTGAAATAGCCTACTTAAATAGTCAACATGCTGACTTCTTCTTGCAGCAGTTGAGTGGTCCCTTGCGTGTGAATAGATCTTGGTCTGGTGCGTACAACAGGCTGTTAAAGGCTTTAGGATTACTAAAGTAAGCTTGCTAGCGATGATAGATGCCTGCGTTTTTATTGCTATCCAACGGAAGAGTCTTTGCTATATGTGCCTTATACTTTAAGCAAAGCGGATGAAATACATTGCCGAAAACGGTCCAGGGTAAGGGATAATACGGATTTCTACCCGAGTAGGCATGTTTTATGCGTATAATTAGCTGATGAATAAAGTTTTTCGGTTGAATATACTTTTCGCGAGGATGTTTTGCTGGATATTTTTTCAATTTATCTTGATGCTGATCGAGCATCGCTCGTATACCTTGGTAAAGCTCTTCTGAAAATGCCGTATAAGGTCTTCCTATCCAAGTAGGTACACTTATTAAATCATCATAATAATCCGGGATAAATTCCCCTGCTGTATTGTAGATCTGCGCGGCCCCTTTTTGCGTTTCTGGTCGCCCGAGCATCCATATATTTTTATCCGAGAAGTCAGCCCAGCAGTCTTTGAATGACACTTCAGTCGCTTTGATATCATGCCAACCCCCACCATAATGATGCAATAAGTAGGCCCGAATATAATCGGAGCGATGAACAATACTTAAATCTTCAAAAGAAGGATGCAAAGGATGTTCAGCTAAGATAAATTGAGATAGGTTTTGACGTGTCACCAGCAAGACAGGAACTTCGATATTTGCAGTTAAATAAGCAAAGCTCGTTGCCCGATTCTTATTCATGGCCTCACCTTCCCAATAGCACCATATTACGAAAGGAACTTCATGCTTTAGGGTGATCTCTTGGAAGGAGTGTGCAACAGCCATTTTAGATTTTATCTCTTCTTTGTGTAAATTTTAACCAGTAATATTTTAAGGGATTGCTGTATTTGAGGTGCTTCCAAGGTCTACTACCATGAGGCTTATGAAATACAGGGGAATCTATGAGCACATAGTTTTTAAAGCCCAACTCAATAGATTTTTCTGAGATAATCGTATCGAACCAATCTTTAGTAGGCTCTAAATTGTTGAAATTGTAATTCTTTAGAAAATCTACCGAAAGCAAGGTGCAGCAGAAGCTTAAACTTCTATTGGTTTTAATAAACTTAGCCTTTTCTTTTTTAAACTTTAGGTATGGGAAATTAATCGTACCGCCTTCATCCACCGTAATATTGCCCACCATGCCCGTGTCTGGTTTTAGGTAGGCTAATAGGTCATTGAATGTCTCGGGCTTCACCACAACATCCGATTCCACAATAATTAAGGGTACGTCTAATTCCAATGCCTTTTGCTGCGCATTTTTAAGTACCGTTAAGTAGTTTGGGGATGGGGTATTGGTCAATTCTGACAGATGAATATAGGAGTAGCCAAGCTGTCTACTTTTAGCCGCCAGAACATCGGATACTTCAGGATCACTGAAGTCATCATAAATATAATGATGTACAGCGGTGTTGGTACTTGCAACAGCTTTAATCGTCTCTAAGGTATTCTCTAGAGAGTTTTTAACAGGGGTAATTACTAATGCCTTTAACATAAATATTCGTTGGCGCAAAGATAGGTTTTATAGCAGACATTCCTATAATTTAAGATTTTTTGTACTGAGCATTTCTAGCCCTTATTTATACCAGATTGAGTAGGTATGGGTTTCTTTTTTAGGCTATTAAGATGTCCAAAAGCAGGTCTGGGAATATCCCCAATAAGAATACGCAGACAGTCATAATAAGTGCAATAATAAGGAGAATCCTACTTGCAGCATTTGTACGCGCGCGCTTATCCGTATTAGATTCTCTTAAAAAGCCGTAAAGAGGGATTTTAAAATAGTAAAACAAGGAGATAACGGAGGTTAGCGCCCCTACGATTAATAGCAGTAAGAGTGCAGGCTCATCGAATTGTTGGTATAAGGAAAATACCGACGAAAATACAAGCAGCTTGCCCACAAAGCCCATTGTCGGCGGTAAGCCTATTAGCGCGATAGCCGTAAAGGTAAAGGCTGTAAATAGCACAGGCAACTTTTTCCCCAAGCCTGCAAAATCCTTTAATTCACTAGAGCCAACTTCTTGCTCGATTTGATCAATAAACAAGAAGGTTGCGAAATTCATGAGCACATAGGCAAAGAGATAGAAAAGTAGGTAGTTGTAACTTTCCGAATAAGCAAAGACGGCCATCAATAGAAAGCCCGTATGCCCAATAGAAGAATAGGCCATCATGCGCTTTACATTACTTTGGCGTAAGGCTGCAAGATTTCCGACCAGCATGGTAGCTATCGCAATAAGAACCAGCATCCAGCTGAGGAGGTCCGAAAAGTAAAATCCCGTGGCAGACCAAGCCTTGTAGAGTCTGGCAAGTAAGACAATCGCCCCAACCTTAGGAACAGTAGATATAAAGGCTGTGATTGCGGTAGGGGCACCCTGATACACATCAGGAGTCCAGACATGGAAAGGAACAAAGCCCAATTTGAAGCCTATGCCTACAAACACAAAGAGTAAGGCTAAGATGATTATAATTTCTGGGGCAGCAATCAAACCTTGAATAGCTGCTGTAGATTGAAAATTTAAATCCCCAGTAAGTCCATAGATCAGGGATAAGCCATATAGCATAATGGCTGCACAGACCGAACCAAATAAGGCGTATTTCATTGTCGCTTCGGACTGCTTCTTGTCCTGAGCAAAGTATCCGACCAAGATATAAGAAGCGATGGAAACTGTTTCAATCCCAATAAAAAGGACCAACCAATGACTGCTAACACAGAGGAGCTGCATGCCAATAGTAGCAGCGAGAAGTATGCTGTAGACATCTCCATTGTTGTGAGGATGTCGCTGTTGTATAAAGATAGCTGTAAGTATAGAGCCCAGTAGCGTAAGCATACGTGCATAGACCGACAGATTATCAATAATCAGCATGTCGAAGAAGCCTTCAGCGGGTTGGTTGAGCTGTGGTATAAGGAAAGCAAATGCAGCTAGAAAGCTCAACAGACTTAACCAAAAAGGGCTGTCTTTTAGTTTTTTTTGCAGAAACAAGCTGGCTAAAATACAAATGACAAAGCCAATCAATAAGCTTAATTCAGGCTTAAAGAATGGCACAGAGCCGATAATTTGATCCAATAGGTTGCTAATTTCCACGGTGTCTATTTACGATTAAATGTAGGGTTTGATAAGAGTGATCAGCTGTAATACTGAAGCATTCAAATTACTAAATACCAAAGCAGGCATAATACCTAAAAGGAGTGCCAAGGCTAAGGTTGGAAACAAGATAATCTGCTCCCGTTTACTGAGGTCAGTTAGTGCCAAGCTCCAGCCCGCGCCTCCTTTTAACCTAACTTCCCCAAAGAACATCCGCTGCAAGGTCCATAGGAAATAGACAGCACTTAGCAGAATGCCCAGTGAGCCAGCTACAGCCATCCAACGAGGTATGCCAGTAGCCATACTCTCTGCATTAAATGCGCCGATTATCACAAAAGCCTCTCCAATAAAGGCCGAGAATCCTGGCAAGCCCAAGGATGCAAAGAAGGTGATGGCCACATAGGCCGTATACTTAGGCATAACACTGGCTAAGCCTCTAAAGTTATAAATGGAGCGATCGTGTACCCGGTCATAAATAACCCCTACTAAGAAAAACAAGGCTGCACTTAGAAAGCCATGGGATAACATCTGGAAGACTGCCCCAGAGAGTCCCTCAGCGGTCAAGGAGGCTATTCCCAAAAGCACAAAGCCCATATGAGAGACAGAAGAATAGGCAATCATACGCTTTAGATCTTTTTGAGCCAAGGCATTTAGGGCTCCATAGATAATAGAGATCACCCCAATCAGCGCAATCCAGTAATTAGTCTGCGCGGCAATATCTGGAAAGATGCTGTAACAGATACGGATAATACCATAGCCCCCAATCTTTAGCAGGATTCCTGCAAGAATAATAGAAACAGGTGTAGGCGCCTCAACGTGAGCATCGGGCAGCCAAGTGTGCAAGGGGACTATAGGTACCTTAATCGCAAAGGCAAAGAATAGCACAATAAAGCCTACTAATCGGGCGGGCAAGCCAAATACCTCATGCGTATTGCCCAAGAAGCCAAAGAAGGAGCCTTCCACATAGTTTTTAGGATCCATCATATGCAGCAGGTTAAAGGTATGTGCACCAGTAGCAGGATTGATGACCGAGAAGTATAAGCCTACAATAATCAATAGCATAAATACCGATCCAAATAAGGTATAGATAAAGAATTTTATAGCCGCATATTCCCGACGTTCACCTCCCCATATTCCGATAAGGAAATACAAGGGAAGAAGCATAACCTCGTAAAATACATAGAACAAGAAGAAGTCTAAGGCACAAAAGATGCCCATAACTGCCGTATTGAGGATCATCATCAGGGCAAAGTAGCCTTTTAAACTTTTTGTTGTATTCCACGAGGCGCCCATTGCCATAAGCATCACCAGCGTACTTAGCACGATAAGGGGCAAGGAAATACCATCCACTGCAACAAAATAATCTATTTCTAACTTGCCCATACTCCCTAAATCCATGCGTATCCAGGGCAGCTGCTCTACAAATTGATATCCGCCAACCTCATTTATTCCAGCCAAGCTGGGCTCGAAGTTAGCATACATATAGGCTGCTAATAAAAACTGTGCAGCCGTAATGCCAATCGCAATGTATTTAAAAGATGCACTAGCTTTCTTTGGCAAAGCCAAAATAAGTGCCGTTGCAAGTAAGGGTAAAAATATCAATATGGATAACAAGCCCATGTCTATTTAATTATCAAGTAAAGAATGCCTAAAATCACAATGCTTAAAGAAAAGCCAATATACCTTTGTAACTGCCCATTTTGTATACGACGTGCTAGGTGGCCAAGCGCATAGGTGCATCTGGCAATCAGATTAACAAAAGCGTCTATAATGTTTTTATCAAACCAATATATTAGTTGCGACAATGCACGTACAGTAGCGGATAAGAGCTTGGTCATGCCATCTACAATATGCAGGTCAAACCAAGCTAAAGACCTGCTAAATAGCACTGTGCTCTGTACAAAAAGGATAGTATTAACCGTATTGAAATAAGCCTGCTCTCGGAAAAAAGTCATCCAACGGCTTTCCGCTGCAAAGGGGTATTTCCCTTGTACATACCAACGCCAGCCTAGTGCCCATGCGATTAATGCGCTGCCAGTTAAAAGTATAGGAATGGCTACATGAGCAGCGGCGATGGTGTTAAAAGCATATTTCACGTGAAATCCTTTTAGAACCCAAGCTGCTTCAAATGAGATAGGGGATAAGGAGAAGGCCAAGCACAGACTTCCCAAGGCTAGAAAATACATGGGGTAAAGCATTAGCTTAGGACTTTCATGCAGGCTTTGGGGATGCTGGTACTTACCAAAGAAAGCTTTAAAAATTAAACGTGCAATGTAAAATGCCGTTAATATACTGACCAAGATTAGCGTCAAGGGGACTATATAATAAATCCCACCATGATGGGCAGCCCATTCAAAAGCAGCTACTACGATGCTGTCTTTAGACAGATAGCCTGATGTCAGTGGAAAGCCAGCCAATGCTAAAGCGGCAATACACATTAATACAAAGGTCTTGGGCATAGCCTTACGTAAGCCGCCCATATTGCGTAAATCCTGAGGATCTATACTTAGGTTAGCCTTTGCCTTAAGGTGTGCCATTTCATGGATTACTGCACCTGCACAGAGAAATAAGAGACACTTAAAGAAAGCATGTGTCGTCAGGTGGAAGATTGCGGCATCCCAGGCGCCTATGCCAACGGCAGCCATCATAAATCCCAATTGGGATATGGTAGAAAAGGCTAACACCTTTTTAATGTCATACTGTGCCAAGGCGAAGCAAGCGGCAAGCGCTGCTGTGAGGCATCCAATAATGGTAATTAGCAAGAGAACGGTTGCATTGAACAATGGGAATACAGCGCATAATAAGAATACCCCAGCTGCGACCATTGTTGCGGCGTGGATTAAGGATGAAACCGATGTAGGGCCTTCCATTGCATCAGGTAGCCATACATGTAAAGGAAATTGTGCAGACTTTGCCATAGCACCTACAAAGAATGCGATACCCGCATAAGTAATCCAAGCTGCATCCATATCAAAGGCTTGCGCTAAGCCTTCCTTCCCAAAGAGTTCTACCAGATCTAAGCTGCCTGCATGACTATAGATTAATGCAATCCCAATTAAGAAGCCCAAGTCTCCAATTCTATTAATAATAAAAGCCTTCTTATTGGCTTCCGCTGCGGTAGCCTTCGTATACCAGAAGCCTATTAATAGATAGGAGGCAAAGCCTACCAGCTCCCAGAAGATATACAATTGCAAGAGGTTAATAGAAATGGTCAGGCCTAGCATAGCAAAGCAGAATAAGCTCAAATACATCCAATAACGATGAATGCCTGGGTCTCCCTTCATATAGACTCTCGAATAGATATGTACGGGGAGGGCAATTATACAGACGAGCAATTGCATCAGTACCGTAAGGTTGTTGAGCAGTATTCCAAGCTTGAACTCCTGTTGCCCCAAGGTAAACCAAAGCACCCGTTCGAAGATCGGAATGCCATTCCATACTTCCATAAACACGCCCACTAAACTCAACAAGGTACTGCCTACAATAGCAATCAACCCTATATTTCCTGATTGGGATGAACGACCCAAGATGGCCTGTGCAAGGAAGGCTATAAAAGGCAAGAGCAGCACAAGGATGCTCATAAAGATTGGCGATATGTTAATTAAAGCTTCCAATTAGTCTTTTAGTTCGTTAATATTTCCAGGGTTAATGGTCTTATGCTGCCGATATACCTTGAGGATAATCGCTAAGCCTACGGCTACGGCTGCTGCGGCAAGGACTATTGCGAACAGCGCGAAGACCTGCCCCCCATAATTGACCTTATCATACTTCCCAAAGGCAACAAAATTCAAAATTGCGGCATTGATCATAAGTTCAATACCCACCAAGATCATAATGCTGTTGCGCTTAGCGAGCACCGCGTACAGGCCAATACAAAAGATACAGGCACTGACGATCAAGAAATGACTTAATGTTATCATTTTGAATCCTCCTTTCGTGAAAGATGAGCTGCCCCAATCAATGCCATCATCAGGAATACCGAGATAATTTCAAAGGGTAGAATATATTGGGTCATAAACTTAAAGCCTAAAGCCTTAATATTATTATCATTGGCGGAAATCACTTGCCCCTTAGCTTCGGCCGCTAAAATCCATTGTGGAGTCTGGTTATCCCAAGCTTGTACAGCATAAATCATAATCCCCAAGAAGCTTATAGCCAATAGGGCAGATTGCCAATTGGGTAAGGCAATAAAGCGCTTGGAAGTATCCTGCAAGTCGGCCAGAAGTTCCTTATTCGAGAGCATAAAGGCAAACAATAAAAGGATTAATACCCCTCCAACATAGACCATAATCTGTGTGATAGCTACAAAGTCTGCTAAAGCAAAAAGATACAGGCCCGCCATAGCAAATAGCATTACAAAAAGTAAAAAAAGTGCTCGGGCTGTGTTTTTTATCGTAACGAGTAAGAGTGCTGCACCTACGGCCAAGATGGCAAAGGCATAAAAGATAAATAGTTCCATCGGCTTATTTTTTCTTGGCTGCCTCCTTTTCAGCTTGAAAGCGTGTCCATTCTTCCTTACGTTGTTGGATTTCCTGATTATTCATTTCTGAAAAGCCATAGATTAGATCCGTTAACTTGGGGCTGCTGCGGTCATACTGGTCAGTCATCGTAATGCATTCAGTAGGGCATACCACGGTGCATAAGCCACAGTACATACACTTGGCCATATCAATATCAAACTGGGCGGCATACAGGCGCTTCACACTTCCATCGGAAGTTTTTCCAATGGCTTCTGGAGATTTAATCGCTTCAATAGCGATACAATCTACGGGACAGGCCTTAGCGCATAAGTCGCAGACAATACAATCCTCAATGTCCACTGCTAGTTGATAGCGCGCAACCTCGGGAATAGGCATTTTCTCACGAGGATACTGCACAGTGGTCACCCCATCCTGCTCCAAGAAGTAGTTTTTATTTTTAATATCTAGGGATGTACGCGATTTGCGCGCAGCAAATAGATGCTTTAGGGTCAAGGATAATCCCTTCACAGCCGTAAAAAATCCCTTTATAGTGGTTTTAAGTATCAAAGCTATACCATAACTAAAATGCGCCATAAGCCCGATAAAACTATACAGAGAAAGGCTGTTGGAATCATAATCTTCCAGCACAAAGTCATAAGTTGATCGGCCCGAAAGCGCGGTAAGGTCCATCTAATCCATATTTGTACAGCTACCACAAGCAGGGATTTGGACAAGGTCCAAAATATACCCCAAATTAAGCCATTTGTCCAATCTGCTAGCCGTAAAGCAGCTATATTTGGGAGTGGTGAATTCCATCCACCAAGGAAGATGACAACTCCGAGTATAGCGACTAAAAACATCATGGCGTATTCTGCCAAGAATAGGAAGGCAAATTTTATTCCCCCATATTCAGTATGGAAGCCGCCAATAAGTTCGGATTCAGCTTCAGGAATGTCAAAAGGCGCTCGATTGCACTCTGCAAGGGAAGCAATGAAAAAGATAATGTAGACAATCAATAAATGTGGGGCTTGGAAGATATGCCAAGCCAAAAACCCACCCACCTCGGTCACCTCCCAAAAGCCCATAAAGTAAATTGCTTCTGGTGCGGATGTACCCTGTAGAATGGCTATTTCGTTAAGATTAAGTGTTTGTGCAATCATTACCGCCGCTATTAAGGCTAAGCCAACAGGTATTTCATAAGATACCATTTGTGCAATAGCGCGAACAGCCCCCAATAGGGAGTATTTATTATTTGAGCCCCAACCAGCCATAAGGATGCCTATAGCATCAATGGAAACGACTGCCAGCAGAAAGAACAAGCCTGTATGTGTATTTGCAGGGATAAAATCCTGGGCCCAAGGCACAATACTAAAGCCCACAAAAACGGCTGTAAAGATTAGAATAGGGGCAAGTGAGAATAGTATCTTGTCCGCAGCAGACGGGGTGATAAACTCCTTTTGAATAAGCTTAAGGATGTCGGCAATCGTCTGAACAATGCCATACTTGCCCGTCTCCATAGGTCCTAGGCGATCCTGTACAAAGCCAGCAATCTTACGCTCCGCATAAACAGCAAAAAGTGTGAAGCCGGCAATAAAGGCAAATATTGCTACGGGAGTAATGATATGGATAATTAAGTCGGTCAATCTATCTTTTTTAGAATAATTCTTAATTACCTGCAAATGTAAGTAAAAGCATGCAAATGCCCTAGGTTTTTGCTGAATATACTGCCTGCTATAAATTTGAATTTTTATTGAATCAAAACAATCGTTTTTCTTTTGTGTTTATGCTGTGTACGTATATGTAATATTGTATTTTTGCTTTTGAATTAATATTGTTTTTATGAGAAAAATAAACTTTGTTGCTGTGTTGGCAATCGTGTTATTGTCAGCTGGCTGTGCGGTAAACAAACCTAGTTCACCAGGAAATGAATCTATTAAGATTGCTGATCAAAAATGGCAATTAGTAGAGTTGAATGGCAGTCCAGTAGCGGCTACAATCAATGGGAAGGTGCCGTATTTGAAATTGAATTCAGCAGACAGCCGTTACGAAGCCACCGGCGGATGTAATGGTATGGGCGGAGAGTTCAAGCTTTTAGAAGGCAATCGTGTTAAGTTCGAGCGCGGCATGTCAACAATGATGGCTTGTCAGGACATGACTGTTGAGCAGGGCTTAGGTCGTATGTTCGAACAGGTAGACAATTATAGTATTAATGGAAATACCTTGTCATTCAGCAAAGCAAGAATGGCTCCGGTTGCTAAATTTAAACTTATGGAAGATCAAAGCGCAGCATTGGCAGGTACTTGGGAATTGGATTATATCTCAGGACCTAGAATAGCTTTTGAAGGATTATTCCCAGATAAGAAGCCTACCTTGGTTTTTGACGTGGCTAACAAGCGCGTTTCTGGAAATGGAGGATGCAATAACTTTAACGGCTCCGTAAATATTGACGGTGCGAGCATTAAATTTGGCCCAGCGGCTTCTACCAAGATGGCTTGTCCAGGTCAAGGTGAGCCACTTTTCTTTAAGACCTTAGATCAAATCTCATCTTTTAGCGTGGATGGTAATACCTTAAACTTAATTATGGGTGATATCGCAATGATGCGTTTCAAAAAGAAGTAATAAGTGCTGAGTTACTACATAAAAAAGGCCTTCCACAATTTTTGGAAGGCCTTTTTTATTTATGTTATCGTTCTTATTGAACGAAATCAGCACTAGTTAAAGTTACTTTTATAAATATTCTTTCAGGTACTTCAACATAAATTCCTTTGTCTAAAATAGGATCCTCAGCTTTCAATGTAAGTTCGCCAAGTTTGTATTTGAAACTATAAGCCGCACCATCTTTTGTGCCGATAGATTGATAGCTGTTTTCTCCATCACTGCTATATGCAACACTTACTAAACCCTGTTTAAGGTAGTAATTTGTTAGTTCAGGCACGGGGATAGTTAAATAAGCTTTGTTATCCGTTCCCTGCCATTTGTCTGCAGTTCTTTCATACACCATCGTAATACTAGGTACTACATCGTAATATTCCTTTGTGCAACTATTGGTCGTGGCTAATGTTGCGCCTCCTATAAAAAGGGCTAATAAAAATTTTTTCATCTGCGTAGGTTTTTATGTTCAATCTTTGTAATATACTTTCTATGACGTTAAAAATTGTTAAACGTTTAATCTAACAAGCAAAAAATACGCCATAAAAAAAGGCGCTATCATATTAGCGCCTTTTATATACTGATTTAAAGTTTTATTCCTTCTCTTTATCATCCGGTTCTGTTACATCTGATGAAATTGAGTCATCATTTGTTTCAGGATGTTGTGCTATGACTAAGATCTCATCTTTCTCCGCATCGTAATCAATGTTCAAGATAGAACCTGCCTTTACTTCACCTTGTAGAATCTCTTCTGCAATCGGATCTTCTAAGTATTTTTGAATTGCACGTTTTAAAGGACGTGCTCCAAAGTTACTGTCATAACCTTTTTCAGCGATGTAATTTTTTGCTTTTTCGGTCAAGGTAATCTGATAGCCTAAGCCTTCGATTCTGCCAAATAGCGCTTTTAATTCAATATCGATAATCTTAAAGATATTTTCTTTAGTCAGCGAGTTAAAGACAATTACATCGTCAATACGGTTTAAGAATTCAGGAGCAAAGGCTCTTTTCAATAGTACAGTGCGTGGCGACACGAATGGT
>JASLCA010000309.1 GCA_030146225.1 Sphingobacterium sp.
GTTCGAATCCCGTCCAGACCGCTAAAATTTCAAAGGCATCCTTATTAAGGATGCCTTTTTTTGTGCCTTAAATTTTTGAAGGAAAAGTGCAGGTGTTGAGTTGAGCCACCTTATAAGCGAAGGAAAAATACACTTGGTCTCTATGCTAAAAGGGGCTAGGCCTAAGGCATTAATTTCAAAGTAAGACTAGGAATCCAAGCCACAGGCATAACGCCCGCTAAGGCTTTGCAAAAGCCTACTATTCGCCCTATATAGGCATAGCGCTTAGTACCGGTTAGCAGCGCTTCGCTAAAGCCCTTGATGCCGCCCTCGCAAGAGGGCTTAGGGGCGCGTCTAAGCCATTTATTCCAGCGCAAATCTTCCTGCCACTACTACAGGCATAACGCCTGCTAAGGCTTTGCAAAAGCCTACTGTTCGCCGTATATAGGCAGACTAATAACAAAGCTTGTTCCGATCCCTGTTTTCGTGACAAAGTGAATATCTCCCCCAATGCCCGTAATGGTCTGTTTAACGAAGGCAAGTCCCAAGCCCGTTCCAGAACTTTTGGTAGTGAAGTTGGGTTTAAAAATACTAGGTATAACCTCTATTGGAATCCCATAGCCATTATCCTGTATGCTGATGCGAATCCTATTCTCGTCTTGTAAGTCTACCGTAATGTCAATCTTATGCTTCTTCTTGCCCTTGCTAGACTCGATTGCATTTTTAAACAAGTTATTTAAGGAGCGTAGGAATTGATCGCTATCCCCTAATACATAGATATGTTCCTGCGCTGTAGTATTCAGCACCGAGATTAAGATATTCGGGCTATTGCTAAATAGATTCATAGTCATATAGAGCTTCTCCATAATGTCGATCTTCATCAGGTTCGTCTCGGGCAATTTTGCAAATGCCGAAAACTCTGTGGCGATCGTAGAGAGGCTATCGATCTGTTCAATAATCGATATGGAGGTACGTTCGAAGCGTTCCGTAAATCGGGGATCCCCTTCATTATGGGAGCGCATCAACTGCTGAATTCCCAGTTTCATTGGCGTCAATGGATTTTTAATCTCATGGGCTACCTGTTTTGCCATCTCGCGCCATGCCTTTTCTCGCTCGGCATCTCGAAGCTGCTTGGCACTCTCTTCCAACTTAATCAGCATGTAGTTGTATTCCTTAATTAACATGCCGATCTCATCATTTCGCTCCCAGTAGAGGGGTTCATTGATCTTGTTGGAAAGCTGTGTCTCTGCGAGCTTTTGGCGCACAATATTTAAAGGCTCGGTGATCTTTCCCGATACGGCCACCGCAATAAAGCCAAATAGGATAATAATAATCGTGTATATATTTAGAATCGTATTCAACAAAAGATTCTTACTCGCGGCAGCTTCCTTAACTGTATTGTAATTGGGGATGCTAAGGTAGGCGATGGTTTTAAACTCATCATTTTTTAGCGCCGTATAGGTTGAGACAAAATGAAATTCAGCAATCTGTTCCTCTTCATAAGCCACGGACTTGCGCAAGGAAGCCAGCTTGGTTATTGCATTTGGATTCATATAGTCTGAGACCAGCTTTAGGTCAAAGATACGGGGCTGAGTAGAAAACAATAGTTTGCCCTGCTTATTATACAAGTTAAAGTTGCTTACCGAGGAGACCGATACCTCCTTCAGGATATTTACCAAGCTTGTTTCATCCAGATCTTTTCGGTTGGATGCGCTGCTTTCAATCTTTTTGGTGACCTCTGTAATCTCTCGCTGCCGATTAATCGATTGGTTGTTTTCAAGTTGCCGATTGATGCTGATAAAGGCAATTGTCCCCGAGATTAGAATCCCCAAGAGTACCGAAAAGATAACAAGCGTTTGGATACGTGTACTATACTGTATATTATTAAAAAGTTGTCTAAAATGATAGCGTACTCGCTTCAGTCGAAACTGTGTATTGGATACCGTACGCAAGCTATAGCTGACAAAGTTAAAGATGCTAAAGAAGGACAGCAAGAAGATAAAGACAATGGAGCCTAGGGCTAAGATATCCCAAAAGTTGGGCTTTAACTTGCTAAATACCACAGTAGTATACCTGTCAGGCTTGTAGACCAAGTGTATATAGTCACTTTTATCTTTTAACTGGCTGTACTGATGTAGTCGTTTCGGCAATTTCTGGTCATTGCTCGCATAATCGTAATTTCCATACTGCGTTATCAGCTCTCCAGCTTTGTAGAAAGCATAAGAATTCCCCAAAAAGGGGTCAAACTGTTTATTGATCAACCTTGTATCGGAGAGAATCTCAGGGTAGGGGATTGGGGTACCAAAGGCCAGATTCTTTAAGTTTAGGTACAGGTGATAGACCTTGTCGGGATTGCCTTCATAAGGTATGGTGATATGGGTAAAGTATTCTAAACTCCCCAATTCACTTTTTAATTTATAGAAGTTCCGGGTATAAGGCGTCTTTATGGCATTCTTAATTACCTTTTCTCGATACTCATTGGCCTTGTCTACCCCATAATTGTCCAATGGCACGCCTTCGTTGTTGTAGAAGTAGCCTTGAAATTCAAATTTAGATAGGTATCCGCTCAGGTAGCGCGTCCGAATGTATTCTTCTATGCCTTTGCTGTTGGTAACAGAATCGTTGAAGCTAAGCAGTCTTTCGAGCTTGTAATCCGTTTTGATTTCCTCTTCAATATCGATAAATAGGGAGACCGCATTGGTATCATCTTCTGCCAAAATATGGGTAATGGCCAATTTCATTCCTTCCACCTTGCGGATATTATTGTAGTAATCATAGGATACCACGGAGATAGAGGATAGCAGCACCACACTTATAATAAAGATGGACAGCTTGTAGGGCATTGAAAAGGAGTAGGTGCGATAGGTACGTAAGAGAATCAATATCCCGAAAAGAACGCAAAACAAGATGTTTAAATCAAGAAGTGCACAGGCGATCAATGAGATCACAATGCATATCAATTGAATGTTGAGGATAATGGTGGTCTCTTTATTAAAGTATTTAATCACCAAGGCGATGCTGTCAATATACAAGACCAGTGAGGTAATATTGAAGCAGAGTAAGACAATGGTTAACCAGCCATAGGCTCCTAGGTTTAAAATCTTGGTAAAGTCATTCTCGTAGAAGGTAGAGTGCGTCAGCAATGTCCCTAGGTAATGGTACATCACGAAGCCAAAGAAATAGACGCTCAGGATGGCTAAAAGCGCAACCAGATTGGCATAAAATCTTTCATGCAAGATTGCGGGTACTTTAAGATTTTGCTGTACAATGCGTAGAAAGCAGATATACCAGAAAATTAAGGCTGTGGTAATCAGGTAAGACCAGAGGTTGGGCAAGAACTCATTGTACGCATAGTATTTTGGGTCAAAGAGCTCTAGGCTAGAGTGGGTTGAAAGCCAGTTTGTCTTTAAGTCTATATAGCGAACAAAGAGCATAACGCTTAGGAAGAGGATGGCTGCGAGCCAGCCTTGACCTTGCTTGGCAATATGTATACAGATGCTATTGCTCAGGATAAGGATGCAGATTAAAGCGGTAAGCCAGCAGATAAATTGCAGGTTAATATAGATATTGTCTTTCTTGCCATCAATTAATTTGATTGAAAAGAGGTATTCATTGGCCTTGTTGTAGATATTTCGAATATTTTCACTGTCATCATAGTTGGCGATATCAATATTCTTAACATTAATATTGGCTGTAAACTTGCTGTCCAGGTATTCATTGGTCGCATCAAAGTTCCTTTTTAAAGGCACTAAGGCTATTACTGTGGTGTTGTTTTGCAACTCCTTTTTCTTTAGCAAGAAAGATCTGTTTTCGGATTGGGCAAAGGAGGTATGGTTTTTTAAGCCTAAGTCGGTTACGGGTACATAAATATTATTAGACCAGTGCACCAGGCGGTGGTTCTTATAGATATAAAAGTAGATAAACTCCTCATTGAGTTTATTGGTGAGATCTGCAATCTGCACAGGGTATTTTTCAACATGCTGGAAGGTCTTCAGCATAAGACTATCCGCCCATATCTCCTCAATCCTATCCTCAAAGCCATGGATTTTCTTGCTGAGTTTGTTGGCATCCAACTCCAGCATATCCTCATCCTTGATGGTAAAGTGTATAGTAATAGCCGTACCAATAAGGGTCAGGGTGAGTATAAGGAGTAAGATACGGATTTTAGTAAGCATGTATATGGCAGTTCGTCTACTTGTAAATATAAAAAAAGTCCCCGATAGTTGGACACTAGGGGGACTTTCTCTTTTGGATAGGAGGCCTATAGCCAGCTGTTATCCTTATGATGTTGTGTGCACGTCTTCCTGACGGAACAATTTAGCCGTAAGGTACTCACGGTTCATGCGTGCGATATTTGAAAGTTTAATGCCTTTTGGACATTCAGCCTCACAAGCACCTGTATTTGTACAGTTACCAAAGCCTTCTTTATCCATCTGGTCAACCATTGCTTGTGCTCTTTCGTAACGCTCAGTTTGTCCTTGTGGTACAAGTGCAAATTGAGAGATCTTAGCCGATACAAATAGCATCGCCGAAGCATTCTTACAAGCAGCCACACAAGCGCCACAACCAATACAAGTTGCCGATTCAAAAGCCTCATCAGCGATACGCTTAGGGATAGCAATTGTGTTGGCATCTGGGACACCACCTGTGTTAACATTTACATACCCACCTGCTTGCTGAATACGGTCAAATGCAGTCCGGTCAACAGCTAAATCCTTCAATACTGGGAATGCTGCTGCACGCCATGGCTCGATAACGATAGTCTGTCCATCGTGGAAGGAGCGCATGTGTAACTGACAGGTTGTAATCCCGTATTTAGGTCCGTGCGGACGACCATTGATAACCAGTGAGCACATTCCGCAAATTCCTTCGCGACAATCATGGTCAAAGTATATCGGGTCTTCGCCCAGGTGCGTTAAGTCTTCATTGACGATGTCAAGCATTTCTAAGAAAGACATATCATCAGCAATGTTCTTAGCTTGTATCGTTACAAATTGACCTTTTGTTTTATCATTTTTTTGACGCCAAACTTTCAGCGTTAAATTCATATGTTGTGCCATGATAGTATTTTTAATACCCAACTACTATTTATAACTTCTTTGGGTTAGTTTAACGTTCTCGAAAACCAACTCTTCTTTGTGAAGCTCAGAAGCTTGATTCTCGCCTTTGAATTCCCAAGCAGATACGAATGTGAAGTTTTCATCATCACGTAGTGCTTCACCTTCCTCGGTCTGTGACTCTAAGCGGAAGTGACCTCCACAAGATTCATTACGATTCAAGGCATCATCCACCATTAATTCGCCCAATTCTAAGAAGTCAGCTACACGTCCTGCTTTTTCAAGCGACATATTCAACTCTTCGTTCTCACCTAAAACCTTAACATCTGTCCAGAATTCATTTTTCAAATCTTGGATAAGACCCTTAGCTTTTGTCAGACCTTCAGCTGTACGTGCCATACCACAGTATTCCCACATAATATGTCCTAACTGCTTGTGAATATCATCCACAGTTTTAGAACCTTTTAAGCTTAATAGTTTGTTGACTTTATCTTCAACCTCTTTACGGGTTTGCTCAAATGCAGGGTGGTTTTTATCCACAGCCTTAAAGCTACCCAAGTTAGCCAAGTAGTCACCTACTGTAAATGGAATAACGAAGTACCCATCGGATAAACCTTGCATCAAAGCTGAAGCTCCTAAACGGTTTGCACCGTGATCAGAGAAATTCGCCTCACCCAATGCATATAGACCAGGAATAGTCGTCATTAAGTTGTAATCTACCCATACCCCACCCATTGTGTAGTGAACAGCTGGATAAATACGCATAGGTTGTTTGTAAGGGTTCTCATCCGTAA
>JASLCA010000358.1 GCA_030146225.1 Sphingobacterium sp.
TTATGATCGCGTTGTAGCTGGGAAGATAGGCTTTCACACCGCGGCTTCTTTATACTCTGACAACGATGAAACAAAATACACAGGTGGTATGATTTCCAATGAGGAAGATCGCACTAGTCTTATCCCAGTAGATCGTTTAGACAAAGAAACCTTTACAGCAGTGGATCCACTTGAAGTAGGTCAATACTCTAAGTCATTTTTATCTAAAGATAGAATGGGTAATCCAGTTTATAAATTTGTGTTCCTTAAATCTAGAATTGCTCCTCATAAAGCCAACTTAGATCAGGATTTCGCAAAAATACAGGAAGCGGCTAAGCAAGATAAGGTAAATAGAAAGCTCAGCGAATGGTTTGAGCAACGTAAGGAGAATACCTTTATTGATATCAATGAAGACTTTATGCAATGCGATGAGCTTAAACTATGGCTAAGCAATGAGGAAGATAGTTCCCTAGCAAAAAACTAAGCAGCTTAAGAAAGCTCTAAAAAGGGTCTGAACGATTGTGCGTTCAGACCCTTTTTTTGGTCCTGTATTTTACAAAATACTTTACAGAGATTAGCCAATACGAGCAGTTAGTTCTTGCGCGCCCTAGCTTATGCCTCCCTTCTTAAGAACAAGCCTATATCTAGCGCTATCTAAAGAATAAAGCTACCTCTGGCACTTCTTAAGAACAAGCCTATACCTAGATCTATCTAAAGAATAAAGCTACCTCTAGCACTTCTTAGAAATAAGCCTATATCTAGCTCTATCTAAAGAATAGACCTGCCTTCACCCTTCTACAGAATATGGCTAGCTCCAGTTCTATCTAAAGGAGCTTCAAGAAAAGACCTTAAGCCCTAGGCTCTTTACTAAGACATCAATTTATGGACAATAAAAAAAGGCTTCCTTGTGCTGATACTTGAATCATCACAATAAAGCCTTTAAACTTATCTGGAGAAATGCTAAAGCAGACTAGCGCTCAATCATCATCTCAATAATAACTCGCCATTGGTAATCATCTTTTAATTGCCAAATACGAATATAGTTAAACTTTACAACCTTCTCCTTGGAGCGTACTGTAGCTGTGCCTGAGGTGTAGGCATACTCCCCACTATAGGCACGTCCTACTCCAGTCGGCTCCGTAGTTATCTCTATACGTTTCTTCTTTAAGAAGGCTAACACCTCCTTCTTGCCTTCAATCTCATTTTCCCAAGGGAAGTAATAGCGTACATCATCTGACAAGAACTCATTAAATCCGGCTTCGTTGTTGGCTTTCAAAACGGTTGAAAAAAGCTCATCACTTTGGGTAACGACTTCTTCACGCTGCTGCAAGCGAACATTCGAGCGATGCTTTAGGTACCAGGAGTCATCTGGTTCATAAAATATCAAGTCAGATTTAGCACCAGTGCCGTAGTTTTCTACCTCTGCCCGAATATGTATCTTCCAGTTGCCTTTCTTATCTCTACGCCAAACCGTTAAATACTGACCATTTCTTTTAACTGCTCCGACTTTCTGAAAATCCATTGGTCCGGAAGTTACCCCCCAATCCAAGCTTTTTGAGACCAAAGCAAAGTTTGGCTTCCAATTCATCACATCCGAAATATTAGGTCTATTGTTCAAGTAGTTCAATGCATTTACCGCAGAAGGCACATACAGTGTGGACTCTTTATCTACAATAGACATTAAAGCTTGATGGGGGCTAGTCGCCTTAGAAAGATTAGCCGCATTTTGGTCGGCACTTATTAAACTTCCGACGCGCTCTGGCAATTGTGCATACACCGAAAGTGTAGATGCAGTTAAAAGACAGGCAACGGCAGAAAAGAGCGTAACAATATTCATTTATTTTCGTCTGTTTACGAGGAATCGACAGTAAATGAAATGATTAAGCTAAATTTTTTTCATTTATCTTAATCATTTCTAAACCATCTATATTATACTAGACTAGTACAATCAAATCTTATTCCAAAGTGTTCCCTCTTTGCTATCTTTTAACTGAAGTCCAATAGCAGTAAGTTCTTCTCTGATCTTATCAGAGGTTGTAAAGTCTTTGTTTTTCTTAGCTTCGTTACGAATATTGATAATAATCTGCATGAGTTCATCCATACTATCCGCATCAGCACCTACAGTATCATCCATAAGCCCTAGAATATCCACAATAAAATGCTGAACAAGGACTTTTAAGCCTTCAAGTGTTGCCTGATCTATACTTGCTTTGCCATCATATACACTATTGATGTAACGGGCAACCTCAAAGAATTCAGCAATCAACACTGGACTATTAAAGTCATCATCCATCGCTGCATAACAGTTCTTACGAATGCTTTCAAGGCTAAAGGACTCATCTGCCTTATTGCCTGCCTGAATCTTGTCCAGCAAGGCAATAGCACTCATCAAGCGTTTATATCCTCGGTCAGCCGCATCTAATGCATCATTGGAGAAGTCCAAGGTACTTCTATAGTGAGCTTGCATCATAAAGAAGCGAACTGCCATAGGTGAAAAGCCACGTGTTAGCAAAGGATGATTGCCTGTAAAGAGCTCGTGGGGTAAGAAGCCATTGCCCGAAGACTTAGACATACGCGCACCATTTACGGTAAGCATATTGGTGTGCATCCAATATTTAGCTGGCTGCACATGGTTACAAGCTTCAGATTGCGCAATTTCATTGGTATGATGGGTAGCCGCTAAATCCATACCACCCCCATGAATGTCAAACTGCGCACCCAGGTACTTGCTACTCATAGCCGAACACTCAATATGCCAGCCTGGGAAGCCTATACTCCAAGGGGCAGGCCATTGCATAATATGCTCCGGCTTAGCCTTGATCCATAAGGCAAAGTCCAAACGCCCTTTCTTATCATCTTGTCCTCCAAGCTCACGCGTGTTGTCCAATAAATCTTCTAGCTTGCGGTTGGTCAACATGGTATAATCATGTGTCTGCACATACTTCTCTACATCAAAATAGACGGTACCATTTACCTCATAGGCATAGCCATTGTCGATAATCTGCTTTACCATCTCAATCTGCTCGGAAATATGTCCCGTAGCTGTAGGCTCAATGCTGGGTGGAAGTGTGTTGAACAAGCGCAGCACTTCGTGAAAGCCCAAGGTGTACTTTTGTACAATCTCCATAGGCTCGAGTTGCTCGAGCTTTGCTTTTTTGGCAAACTTATCCTCCCCTTCATCACGATCTCCTTCAAGATGTCCTGCATCCGTGATATTTCGTACATAGCGTACCTTAAATCCCAGGTGTAGGAGATAGCGAAAGATAAGATCAAAGGACACAAAGGTGCGGCAATTGCCTAGGTGTACATCACTATACACCGTTGGACCACAAACATACATCCCAACAAAGGGTGCATTTAAGGGTTCAAATTTTTCTTTTGCGCGCGTTAATGTGTTATAAAGGACAAGATTGTTTTCCATATATAGCTAAGTATCTAAGACTATTTCTGTCTAAAAAATATTTGAATTGGCACTCCCGTAAAGTCAAAATGCTCACGCAGCTTGTTTTCCACAAAACGTTTGTAAGGCTCTTTAATATACTGAGGCAGATTACAAAAGAAAGCGATCATTGGCGATCTTCCTGGAAGCTGTGTAATGTATTTAATCTTAATGTATTTACCCTTAGTTGCAGGTGGCGGATAGTTCTCAATAATCTGAAGCATCACATCATTTAACTTAGATGTAGGAATTTTCTTCGTCTTATTGGCATAGACTTCCATAGCCGTTTCTACTACCTTAAATATACGTTGTTTCTCCGTTACTGAGGTAAAGATAATTGGCACATCTGTAAAAGGAGAAAGCTTCTCTTTAATACGTGCTTCAAAATCCTTCATGGTCTTATTGTCCTTCTCAATGGTATCCCATTTGTTAACGACAATCATAATACCCTTTTTATTTTTCTCAGCTAGGTGGAAGATATTAATATCTTGGGCTTCAATTCCGTCATTGGCATCTAACATCAAGATGACAACATCTGAATCCTCTAATGCTTTAATCGTACGCATAACCGAATAAAACTCGATGTCTTCGTTAACCTTACTTTTCCTACGTAAGCCAGCCGTATCTACCAAAAGGAACTCATGTCCAAACTGATTGTAGTGAATACGGATAGAGTCCCTCGTAGTACCAGCGATCTCCGTAACAATATTCCGATCCACACCCAATAAGGCATTTGTCAAGGAAGATTTACCAACATTAGGACGCCCCACAATGGTAACCTTTGGCAAGGACTCTTCCTCCTCTTCAACTGGCTCTGGGAAGTTAGAAACAACCGCATCTAACAATTCACCTGTACCTGAACCTGTAGCGGAAGAAATATTGTAGATCTCTCCTAAGCCAAAGGCATAGAATTCAGCAGAAGCATGGTGTAATTTAGCATGGTCAACCTTGTTGGCTACCACATATACTGGTTTAGAGCTACGTCTTAAGATATCCGCAATCTCATCATCTAAGTCTGTAATACCGGTTGTAACGTCAACCATAAAAACGATAACAGAAGCTTCTTCAATAGCGATATATACTTGATCGCGAATAGCCTCTTCAAAGATATCATCTGAACCATGTACAAAACCGCCAGTATCGATTACTGTAAATTTCTTACCAATCCACTCCGCAGTTTCGTAGTGACGATCACGCGTCACACCACTAAAGTCATCTACTATCGCTTTTCTACTTTCAGTCAAACGATTAAACAAGGTCGATTTTCCGACGTTCGGACGACCTACAATTGCAACTATATTTGCCATATCTTTGATTATTATTTCTCGCGCGTTACCTCACGGCAACTAAATTTTATATTAAATATAAGGGCACAAAGTTACAATAAATTAAGCTATTATTCAGCGGTATTAACAAAAATGGCTTTGCAGTGTTGCAAAGCCATTTAAGTAAGGTTAATTTATGAACTATTTCGTTGGATTCTGCGTCAACGTACCTGGATAAGAGTTGATCGCCGATTGTGGGATAAAGAAGATCACGCGGAAATCATTTGCCGATATCTCTTCATTTTGATCATGAGGTCCTGGATAATGCCTTGTCAGTGTTCCACCATTACGGAAGACATCAAAGCTACGTTCAGCTTGATAAGCAAGCTCCAATTGGCGCTCCTTATCAATCAGCTCACTTGCATTGTTTGCATTCAGCACAGAGTAACCAGCATTCAAAATAGCCCGATTCCGAATCGTATTT
>JASLCA010000360.1 GCA_030146225.1 Sphingobacterium sp.
GCATTTTCCCTTGACCATTTCCAAATCGTCGGTTATAGCCATCGGCATAGCCAATTTTAACGGTAGCTATTCGACTTTTTCGCGTTAGCAATCCTTTGCGGTCATAGCCAATTGTCTCTCCTGCTGCTAGCTCTTTGATCTGGCTAATGGTAGTCCGCAACTGCCCTACTGTCTGTAAGTCTAATGCGCTATGATCCATATCTACCCCATAGAGTCCTATACCTAAGCGGACCATATCCATATAGGCAGCTGGCCACCTGACAATGCCTGAAGTATTGGCAATATGCCTTAAAAAGGAATAGCCAATTGCTTCTTCAATAGCCGCGGCACAGCTGTTCAACAGATCGATTTGTTGCTGTGTAAAGTTGTCCTTTGCGGGATCTCCTGAGGCTGCTAAATGTGAAAACACAGAGCAAACCTTTACTTCATCTGCGACGTTCAATTCCATTGCTAATAAAGCAATTTCACTCGGCAAAAAACCTAATCTATGCATTCCTGTATCCACCTTTAAGTGGATGGGATATTGCTTAATTTCTTTTTCCTGTAGGAAATGAATAAACTTGCGAAGTATCCTGAAATTATATATTTCGGGCTCGAGCTTATGCTGAACTAAGGCTTCAAAGACTTGTTCATCTGGGCTTAAAACCATAATTGGTAAGTCGATGCCATGTTGTCGTAATTCTATGCCTTCATCAGCAAAGGCAACAGTCAGGTAATCTACCTTATTAAAGCGTAATAAATTAGCCACTTCGAAGCTCCCACTTCCATAGGAAAAGGCCTTGACCATTGCCATTAGCTTAACTTCTTGTGGTAATAACGCGCGATAAGCCTGTAAATTATGTTCTATGGCATGTAGATTTATCTCCAAGACCGTCTCATGTGTCTTAGCGGACAATTGTTGACTGACATCTTCTAAGTGGAAATTCCGACTGCCTTTAATTAGGATTGTCTCTTGTGTAAAGTTTAGTTTCTTCAAATCGGCTAATAATAAAGCCGTAGTCTCAAAATAGGCAACTTGGGCTTCTAGCTGATCAGCAATCGCATACAGCTGCTTGCCGACAAGTAGGATACGCTGTAGGCTTTGGGCATTTAATAACTTTACAAGCTTAGCCGCTATTTGGGCATTCATGCCTTCCATTTCAGAAAGAATCAATGTTTTATGCGCATGTTGCTGTTGCTGATCTAAAAAATCCAAGGCTATCTGTAGGGAGGCCAGGTCATTCGAATAGGAATCATCAATTAGAGTGCAATTGTTCTTGCCATTACGAAGTTGTAATCGCATCTCTAATGGCTTTAGGTTTACAATTCGTTGACTTACTTCAGCTAAGCTATACCCCAGATAAAGCATGGTACTAATGCATAGCAATACGTTCTCCAAAGAGGCCTTATCTATAAATGGGATATTTACCTTGCATATTTCAGCTTGGTAGCTGAGCTGAACTAGGCTGTGATGTGCAGGGGCCTCCTCATGCAGGTATTCAACTTGCAAAGTATGTGTAGGTCCTTCTCCAAAGGTAAATTCTTGCATAGGCCTAGTTAATAGGCTGCTAAGATTATATTTAGCACCTGAAATCAAGGTATGACTATGTGCAAAAAGCTTTAACTTTTCTGCTAGCTTCTGGGCTTTGGTTTCAAAGCCTGCGGCATGCGCTAAGCCTATATTGGTAAAGATTCCTATATCTGGGGAAATCATCTTCTCCAATTGCTCCATCTCCCCAGGAAGGCTTATGCCGGCTTCTATTAAGGCATAGTCATAATCGTTGTTGAGGTTCCATAAGGCTAATGCCACGCCCAGCTGGGAGTTGTAACTCTTAGGGCTTTGGTAAATCTTCTTATCAGCCCCTATAAGCTGGGTCAACCACTCTTTTACTACAGTCTTCCCGTTGCTCCCTGTAATACCTATAACGGGCTTATGGAAGCTTTTACGCACATGCTGCGCTAGATCTTGCAAGGCCTGTAGGACGTCCGCAACAATTAAGAAGTTGGCCTCAGGATAACTTGCTATTGGAAAGTTCGCATCTGAAATCACAAAGCTACGCAGCCCCTTCTGATAGGCATCTGCAATAAAGCGATGTCCATCCCTTACAGCCTTTAGCGCAAAGAAAAGACTGCCCTTAGCATCAGCAACTTTTCTACTGTCGTAAACTAAATGGGTAATAACGCTATCTTTGTTCGTAATTAATGCCTGCTTCGGTCTCAGGATTTGACCTATACTGTCAATGCTGTACATATAGAATTCATTCTTGGAACGAAGTTCATCATTTTTTCAATAATTCGATCAATAATTTTTAAACATTTGCAGCTTGGAACAGGAACCACGAGAGAAAAAGACATACAGCAGACAGGCATCCAAAATTAAGGCAGAGGCTTTCTGCGCTTACCAAGAACGCGCCCAACAAGAAGTCCGAGATAAACTCTACGAATATGGATTACATATGGAGGATGTAGAGCAGATTATCTCCGAATTAATTGTAGACAACTTTCTCAACGAAGAACGCTTTGCGAATGCCTATACCTTGGGTAAGTTTAGAATTAAGGGTTGGGGAAAGCTTAAGATTAAGCAGGGGCTCAAGTTTAAGCGGGTGCCGGACAAGCTTATTAAGACTGCCCTACAGCAAATTCCAGATCAGGATTATACGGAAAGGTTGGATAAGACCATTGCCAACAAGCTCCCAAATGCCGAAAGACTGAAAGTGCTAACTGAAAAGGCTAAGTTAATTCGCTTCTTACAAAGCAGAGGCTTTGAAAATGAACTTATTTTCGAGCGGGTACAGCATTATTTACTGCAGGCTTAGCATCTTTTTAACTATTTACGCGCAGCAAGACTGTGTTTCTTGTATATTTTGCGAATAATCTGGGGGTATCCCCAGACTTTTTAGGCCTATTATACCCGGTTTTAAGGGTTTTTAAGCGCTTGTTCAATATTTTTAAAAGTTTTTTCAAAAAATAATATACTGTAAAACAAGCATTAGCGTTAAAAAACAGGGTTTAGAGCAGTAGAAAGTTCATTTTTATTTTGGAGCGAATCATAATTATTCTATCTTTGTGGCACGTCAAAAGCGAAAGTAGCTCAGTTGGTAGAGCACAACCTTGCCAAGGTTGGGGTCGCGAGTTCGAATCTCGT
>JASLCA010000032.1 GCA_030146225.1 Sphingobacterium sp.
TCAGCTATACGCCTGAACAGAACTATACAGGCAAGGACGAATTTAGTTATAGGGTACGCGACATAAACGGCAATTGGACCAATGTTGCTAATGTCTACATTACCGTAAATGGCTTCTTTATTCCAAATGTAATTACGCCCAATGGGGATGGAAAGAATGATAACTTTGTTGTTATAGGCTTGGACAGCTATGACCGTGGAGACCTTATTATTGTGAATAGATGGGGCAATCAAGTATATGCCAATCCAAACTATGGAAATGAATGGAATGCCAAGGGCTTAAATTCAGGCGTATACTATTATATACTACAGTTATTTAAGGGAGCTAATAAGGACGTTTTTAAAGGCTACATACAAGTTTTAAAGTAAGTCCTTTCCCGAATCAAGTCCCAAAAATAGAAGTCCTGAAAGCATACGCGATCAGGACTTCCTTATTTAACCCATTTAGAACATGCTTATCCTTTACAAGCCCTTGATCCGAATGTTGCGGTACCATACCTCATCATCATGATCCTGCAAGGCGATCTTACCTTTACGAAAGGTACCAAAGCCGGGCATCTTGCGAAACTTGCTTTGCGCAACAAGCGCTTCCCAGTCCTTATTAAACAAGGTTGTAGACAGGATATGCACGCCATTTAAGTAATAGTCAAGCTTGCCTTGATCGAGCTTAATCTCAGCTAGATTCCATTCCCCCACAGGCTTTACAGGCTCAGAACTGCTAGCAATTAAATCATACAGATCACCCGTACGATGCTTAGGGATCTTACCATCCCCATGCCGCTCATTGTCAAGCACCTGCATCTCCATACCGGTATTATAGGTTGCAGGATACAAGGCAGGATTCTCGTGAATATTAAAGATAATTCCACTATTGCCTTTCGCAGAAATCTTCCACTCCAACTTTAGATGGTAGTTTTCATATTCCTCGTCCGTGACCAAGTCCCCACGCTCCGAAGCTGGCTTGCCCGCAATATTCAAGTGCAAGGCTCCATCTACAACCTCCCAGACTGAGCCTGCCGTACTCCGCCCATAGCTATGCCAACCAGCCGTGCTCTTGCCATCAAATATGGCTACAAATGCTTTCTCAGACTTGTCAAGCTGAGCAGATGCAGCAGACTGCCTTAAAGCAGGAGATTTGCAGGCCTGTAAGGCAAGCGAAGCCGCAAGCACAAAAAGCATAGTAGGCCTTTTGGCAAATAGTATTTTATATTTTATCATAGCGCAGCCCTCCTATTTGCTAAAGTTTGGATTTTGAATCCAGTTAGGATTTAACAAAAACTCCTCATGTGGAATTGGGAAAAGCTGATGCTTGGAATTTGTATAATTCTCTACATAAGGCTTACCATGCTCCTTCAAAGCTTTCTCAACCAATCCCCAGCGAATAAGATCATACCAGCGGCTACCTTCCAAGGCCAACTCCGTCGGGCGTTCTACATCTTGCAAATGCCTTAATACCTCCTCCTTTGATAAGCCTAGGCTAATAGGTACAGCCTTGGCCCTTGCCCGCACCTTATTAATATGTGTTATGGCATCTACCGTAGCGCCCCTATGATTTAAACACTCCGCATAAAGCAGCAAAACATCTGCATACCGCACTACAGGAATATTAAAGGCACTTTGCGACCAGTGCTGGCTTAGCGAAGGGTCCCAAGACACAAACTTATTCCAAAACAATTCCCCATCACGGTGATAGTCTAAAAAGTTCTCCCCTTCTTGAAAGTAGAAGGCCTCAGAGGCCGGATCATTAAATAAGATTGTAGAATACAAACGCGTGGTATACTTTCCATCCGCAGTTTTATCCTTCTTAAGCGTCTCAAAAAGCCAGTTAGAAGGGTAAGCCTCTTCATAGCCTTCCGCATTGGAAGATGCTAGGTGCAAGGCGATACGATTAAACTCCCGCTGTCCACCTGTACGATCCCCAGAAAACTGAATTTCAAAGACCGACTCCTTGTTGTTTTTATGCATGCCCGAGAAGTTGTCCGCATAATTATCCATGAGGTCAAACTTGCCGATAAGCTTAGCAAACTCAGGCTCCGCCTTCTCTGGCATCTTCAAGAAGAGATACAACTTGCCTAAGATCGCTGCCGCAGCATAGCGATTGACCCGTCCAGCTTGAGCTGCGGGATAAGCCCCTGGTTCAGGCAGATCCGCCTGAATAGCAGCCAGCTCTTCTGTCAAGAAGCTGATTAACTCGCCTTTAGCAGCTTGGATCGGATAAAACTCCTCATCGGTGCCCTTCAACTCATGCTTGAAGAGCGGAATATGCTCGCCATAATTAAGCAACAGCCTATAATAAAAGTAAGCCCTTAAGAAGCGTGCTTCCGCAATGGTACGGCTTTTCAGTTCATCGGATACTTGCGGAACCTTGGGAATATTATCAATACATTGATTGGCATAGTTAACCCCTGTGTACAAGTATTTCCATTCATACAAGGAAATATCATTGGTCGGCGTATTTACAAAGGTCGCAACCTCCAGCCAAGAGGTGACATCAGCTCTGAAGTCCAGCTCATCACTTCTATAGTTGTCCACCACAATAAAGCGTTCAAAAGGCGCCCCCCATTCCATATTGGGTTGCAGCTGCCCATACACACTGGTTAAGCCCTTAAGAATATCATTCTCGGTCTTCCAAAAATTCTTTGGTGTTAAATAATTAGGATTTGTTTCCTCCTTCAGAAAATCCTGCTTACAGCCTATTAAAGAAAAAATAAAACAGGCAACAAGCATCCTTATATATGTAGTATTCATTTTATTTGATTTAATATTTACCTAAAAACCCGCTTTAATTCCCAACATAAAAGTTCTACTCAATGGATAGATCGCATCATCGACCCCCATCTTGCCCGTTTCTGCACCCGTCCCGGGATCATAGCCCTTGTACTTAGTCAATGTAAAAAGACGAGTAGCACCTGCATAGATGCGTAAGTCCCCTAAGCGAAACTTTTCCTTCAGACGAGCAGGCAGGTTATAGCCAATCTGCAAGTTGTTTAAGCGTAAGAAATCTCCCTTTTCCACAAAGCGATCTGAAACCCGAATATTTCCATTCGGATCGCCAATAACAGCACGTGGAATATCCGTATTGGGGTTTTCAGGCGTCCAAGCAGCTAAGCCATCCTTGCCATAATTGAAGTTCTTGTCCATACGCTGTAGCTGCCGCTTCATATAGTTATAGCGTTTCACACCAAAATTGCCATAGAAGTTAGCCATCAAGTCAAATGATTTATAGGCTAGATTCACATTAAAGCCTAGCACCACCTTTGGGGTACCCGAGCCCACATAAACCCGATCATACGAATCCAACTTGCCATCCCCATTTTGATCAATAAAGCGTATATCACCTGCCTTAGCCGCTGGCTGTAAAGGAATCCACTGTCCCGAAGCATCCTTAGAGCCATGCTTTTGGTTCCAATCCGTAACCTCTTGTTCGGATTGAAAGATGCCCGCAGTTTGGGTTACCCAAAACTCGCCAATCTCCCCCCCGACATAGGTACGGGCAGGACCAGACTCAAAGAGATAGCCAGGGTCAGACATCTCCTTTAACACACTCTTATAATGCGACACATTCATGTCAATCGCGTATTTAAAATCCGCAACCTTGTCCTTATAGCTTGCCTGAAACTCCAAACCCTTTGTCTTTAACTTGCCCTCATTCACAATCAAGGAAGGGAAGCCAGTGGAGAGACTAATATTCTTAGAAGAAAGCATATCATAGGTATCCTTAACATAAGCCTCTAGGGTAAGGTCCAACTTATGATTTAGCAAGGTAAGGTCCAGACCGATATTCTTGTAGTTGGTCGTTTCCCAACGAATATTGGTAGAAGGAAGTCCATCAACAGCATAGCCAAGGTTGATCTGATTCCCGCCCATAGGGTAATTCAAAGCATAGGTATTGCTGGACAAGCGAGGGATATACATATAGTTACCAATAGATTGATTCCCTAGACTACCATAACTAGCACGCAGCTTAAAGTTGCTGATTGTCCCTTTAATATCCTCCCAAAAGGATTCATTTGCAATATTCCAACCGATAGATGCTGAAGGGAAAAAGCCCCATTCATTGCCCTCACCAAAACGAGAAGAGCCATCATAACGTGCAGAGAACATAGCCATATACCTTAAATCATAATTATAGGAAACCCGCCCAAAGGCCGAGCGTAAGGCCGCCCGAAGATAGCCCCCAGTAACCGCAGCATTATCTTGGCCTTGCCCCAAATAAGGCATATCATTGTTTTCAAAGCGAGCTATAGAACCCCCTTGATCTTCAAACTTATTCTCCTCTTGGGAAAGCCCTAGCAAAGCCTCTAAATTGTGCTTATCTTGAATAACCGTCGCATAATTACCTGTCAATTCAAGAATATCTTCCACACGTTTACTTCTGACTTCATTTAAGGAAGCGATCGTATTTACGCTGTTAGCACCCACATAATACGTAGGTGTAAAGGATTTGTAATGTGCAAAGTCCATGCTTCTTCCAGCCTGAAACTTAAATAACATGCCTTCAATCGGCTGAAAGGAAACATAGCCCGAGGCCGACAAATAATCACTCGCATCCCTGGTCGATATTAAATTATTAAAAGCGACTGGATTGGCTGCATCTGTCATACTCATGCCTGGGATAGCCCCCCCATATCCGCCTTCATTGTCCGCATTATAAAGATGAATAAGCGGTTGAATATTTGCCGTCTGATACATCCCTGGGAAGCCCGTATTGGCCTCAGGGGTTTTAGCCTTTCTACCGTAATTAATCGACTCCCCTATCTTAAACTTCCCACGCTTCACATCGGAGTTAATACGGAAGCCATATTTCTCGGCATCCGTGCCCACCACAATACCTTTAGTCTGCGAATAGTAGCCCGAGAATGCCAAGTTAGAAGCCTCGTTGCCTGCTGTATATCCCAAGTTGTACTTAGATGTATTCCCAGGACGGTAATAGGCATCTTGCCAATCTGTATCCGCAAATTGCTTAGGATCCTGATCGTAAGCCTCAATATACTTAGGCCAGCGATTTTCAGGAATACCCGCATTTTTAAGCGCCATCTTATTGATCTGAATATATTCAGCAGCATTTGCCACTTCCATACGCTTGGGCAGGTCGTCCACGCCATAATAAGCCGAAAACTGCATTCTAGGCGTTTTATTTTGACCACGATGCGTCTCCACCAAGATAACCCCCGCCGCAGAACGTGCCCCATAGATAGCCGCCAAAGCCGCATCCTTAAGGACAGATATGGTCTTGATATCCTCTGGATTGACAAATGACATATCCCCAGGTACCCCATCGATAATCACAAGAGGGTTGTTGCTAGAGCCCCAACTGGTCACCCCACGCACCAGCATATTGGCACTTTCCCCAGGCGAACCACTGCCAATATTAATTGAAAGACCTGAAGCCATCCCCTGTAAAGCCTCCGCTGCGCCCGCAGTAGGCAGGTTGGCCAGCTTATCCCCCGAGACGGTAGTCACCGAGCCTGAAACATCAGCCTTGCGCTGTGTACCATAGCCCACCACAACCACCTCTTCCAAGTCATCCAATTGAGCTTTAAGCACAATATTTAAGTTGGACTTTTGAGCTACATTGATTTCCTGCGGCTCATAGCCAACGTAGGTAAATATCAAAGTCTTTGTATTGGCAAGCAGCGGTAAGGAGAAAAAGCCACGCTCATCCGTACTTGTGACGCTATTGGAATTTTTTACCAGAACAGTTACCCCGCCGAGTGCCTGTCCCCGCTCATCCTTTACAGTACCTGTAAGCTGTTGCTGTTGTACAACAACCTCAGCCGGAAGTTCTTTAACGGCCGCAAGCGTCTTTTGGCGCACAATTAAAGTATTGTTGCGAATCTCATATTCTAATGGATAATCGGCAAACAATTGCTTTAAAGCATCTTCCAAAGAGTTTGTTTTAAGGTTTAAGGTAATATTTGGTCCTTTTTTCAGTGATTTCGAATCATAGATTAAGTCAAACTTAGTCTGCTTGCAGATCACAGCCAATGCGCGCTCCATACTTTGATTCTTAAGCTGTACGTGAACCTTTTGGCCATAAGCAATGGTTGTAGCCTGTACCAAAGAAAAACTACATAGAAAAAAAAGTAATTTCATAATGATGGTTATCTTAAAAAAGAACATATAGCGTTCTCTTTCTATAGGAATTTTCATAGATTTGGTTGGTTAAATAGTTAAGTAAATATTGTCGCAAATGTTTTATAGCTAATACCTTAAGAGAGTCGGCATGTTACAGCATGCTGGCTCTTGTATATTTAGCCTAGGGTTGTCATCAAGACGATTGAGTTCAGGTGCTAACGATAATCCTCCTTCCTTTTATTTTAAACTTTAAAGATTTGGTTAGTTCGATTAGGGCTAATATTTCGCCAATATCTTGCTTGCGCGAGATACGCACCGTAAAATTCTTATCTGCCCAGTCATCTCCTTGATATACCACCTCCGCTTTATACCAGCGGGCCAATTCATTCATAATGGTTTTAATGTTTTCATCTTTAAAGACAAAGTAATCTTCCTTCCAAGCAATCTCTGTCTCGGGATCAAAATTCGTAAGCTGAAATTGATTTGCAGCCAGCTTTGCCTTGTGGCCTGGTGTAAGCCGAGTTTCTAACTTATCCTTCTTTAGCTGAACTGCACCTGACAATAACGCCACCGTCACATCCTCCTCCTTATCTAGTCCAGTATAGGCGGAGACATTAAAGGTAGTCCCCAAAACCTGCACATCTACTCCCTTAACTTGCACTACAAATGGTCTTGTAGACTCATGTTGCACCTCAAAATAAGCTTCCCCAGTGACCTGCACAATACGCCTCTCTTGGGCAAAAACACTAGGAAAAGTCAAGGTACTCCCCGCATTAAGCCAGATACGCGTACCGTCAGCTAAGGTAATTTTATGCGTCCCACCGAGTGGAGTCTGAAGTGTATTCAGGGCTTTCTCATCGGCCGAAGAACTCTTTTGAAAGACATATTCCAAGCTCCCCTGTGCATTCTTCTTAATTAAAAAATCCCCCACAGCTCTTGATTGCCCTACTTCCAACTCATCCAATTCCAAGACCGTCCCATCACTTAAAGCCAAGGATGCCACATCTGAACCAGGAGACAATATAGAATCCTGACACTTAACCTCTGCCTGTGCAAGCGTCTCTGACATAGGACCGCTATAGCGCATATAGTAAATAGCAAAGCCTAACAGCATAAAGATTAAGAGCGCTGCGGCATAGGCATAGAAAGGTTTGAGACTAGTTGGGAATAAGCTTAATCTTGGTTTTTTGCGCGTACGCTC
>JASLCA010000044.1 GCA_030146225.1 Sphingobacterium sp.
TGTTCACAATCGATCATAAATAGGGGGTGTAGCGGCTTTAAAATTATACATGCTCTTGCTATAATCTGGCTGGTATGCAAAGGCAGATCTGCACAAGAATAAAAATATTTTTTATGCTGAAATATGATTTTTTAAAATATACTTGTATATTCGTTTACGTACACAACTGAAACAAGCATTGTTTTATTTAGATAAAATCGCTTGCTCCTCAGCTAGTGGCACTATTATAAACTTAAAATCTATCAATAAAACATTAGGCTGTCCTTGTCTTGGTATTAGCGTGTGAGTTGAATTTGTTGATGTGGAGCTTTTGCATACAATGGTAGTTTGCAAGGCCCTTAATTGGGTCTTGAGGTAATATGCTATTTATCAGATAACCATTATACTAAATTCAACATTATGAGATCAAAAATCTACATGCTATGTTTCTTTTTGAGTTCTCCAGTACTTAGTCAAACCAATCTGTATGCAAAGTCTACAGCATGGTCTTTTGGGGTAAATTATCCCCAAGAAAAGCTACAGGGAACCGTTAAGGATGCTAATCAAAACCCTATCGCCGGTGTAACTGTCCGACTTAAAGGCAGTGAAATTGCTGTACATTCTAATGCTGCAGGAGAGTTCGAGATTTCTGGAGCAGCTATTGGAAAAACTTTGGTTTTTTCTTATGTCGGGTACGTACCCTATGAGTTTTTAATTTCCAGTAACTCCCCTGTGCAAGTGGTTTTGCAAGCGGAGAATACGGACCTTGAGGAGGTCGTGGTCGTCGGCTATGGCACCCAGAAACGGAAGGAACTCACGGGATCTATTTCTTCTGTAAAGGCGGCGGATTTAGAGAAGGTCGCTAGCAGTTCATTTACCAGTGCTATTCAAGGTAAAGTACCTGGGGTTAGTATTACCCAGACTAGTGGGGCTCCTGGAGGTTCGAGCTCGGTACGAATTCGCGGGGTAGGTACAACAGGTGGGAATCAGCCCTTATATGTTATTGATGGCTTTCCTGTGGGGGGCGGCAATATAGGCATTAATGGGAGTTCCGATCAGGTTGATGGCATGTCGATCGTTAATCCAAATGATATTGAATCGCTGGAAATATTGAAGGATGCTGCGGCTGCATCTATTTATGGTGCGCGGGCTGCAAATGGAGTAATATTAATTACTACCAAGCGGGGGAAAGAGGGGAAAACTACGCTTGATCTTAATGCATATACGGGGGTTCAAGAGTTGTGGAAGCGTCCAAAGTTCTTAAATGCGGAACAATTTGCAACCTTAGCCAATGAGCTGTATCAAAATTCCAATATGACGCCTAACCCAGAATGGGCTAATCCATCTGCTCTTGGGGTTGGTACTAATTGGATAGATGAGGTGTTTCGCACGGCGCCTATGTATAATGTTGATGTATCTATGACCGGTGGAAATCAGAAGATTAAAAATGCACTTTCGCTAGGTTATAGGGATCAAAAGGGGACCTTAATGGAAACTTGGAATAAACGTTATACGGGTAGGGCTAATGTTGATATTAATGTAGGGGAGCGGTTGAAATTTGGCGGAAGTCTAGCCTTTGCCTATAACCATGCTAAAGGACAAAGAAATGAGGACTTTCGACTGGGGATTTTTAATCTTGCCCAGCAGTTCTATCCTACCTTGGGCTTAACGGATGTTGTTAGTGGATCTTCTGCATATTATTCGACTCAAGGTGATAATCCTTACTTGCGTGCCAAGGCAAATGAAAATTATTTGATGAATATGCGCATGTATGGAAATACATTTGGAGAATTCACAATCTTGGAGGGCTTAACTTTTCGCACGAGTATAGGGCTTGACTTTAATTCTAATCGCTCAAACACTTGGGAGCCAAAGGTGCAGCGTGGATTTTATAGTAATCCCCAAGCCGTGCTTGGAGAAACGCAGACGCAAGGCTTAAACTGGTTGCTGGAAAATACCCTTAATTATACCAAGCAATTTGAGAAGCATAGCCTCTCTGCTATTGTGGGTCAGACTGCGCAACGGAATGCAAGCGATTGGATATCTATTACGGCGAGGGAATTTCAAAATGAAACAATTCGTGTTGTAAATACCAGTTCAGACGCCAACAGGAGAGGTTCTGGTACGGGATCTGTGTATACCTTGGCTTCTTATCTAGGGCGAATAAATTATGCTTATGACAATAAATATATGTTGTCGGCAAGTGTTCGTCGCGATGGCTCGTCCAATTTCGGACCCTCTTATAAATGGGGTAACTTTCCTTCTATATCTGCTGGATGGAATATCTCTGAGGAAGCCTTTTTTAATCAAGAAGGCCCCGTCAATAGTCTGAAATTACGAGCAAGCTGGGGACAGCTTGGGAATGATGCAATCGGTGCTTTTGGCTATTCCAGCACCTTCGGTTTAGGGCGTGCTGTGGACAATTATATCTTAGGTACAGGACAGTCCTTAGTCACAGGGGCTAGCATGATCCGTCCTGGGAATAATGACCTAAAATGGGAGACCAGTGAGCAACTGAACTTTGGGGTTGATGCTACATTTTTAAATAATAGAGGTTACCTGACCGCTGAGTATTATATTAAAGACACGCGGGATATGTTGGTAAGCCTGCCGGTGTCTTTAGAAGCTGGCTTTGAGTCGGCTCCATCTGTCAATGGGGGGAAGATTCGAAATTCAGGCTTTGAGCTTTTGCTAGGTTATGGAGGGGGAAGTGCATTTAAGTATGATGTAAGTGTGAACCTCTCTACCTTAAAGAATGAAGTCCTATCTATGGGAGCTGGAAATCCTATTTCCGGTCCTATAATTGGCTTTACTAGCATGAATAGCTCCTATACTGAGGTAGGAAAGCCAATCGGGTATTTTAGAGGTTACCAAGTCGATGGCATTTACCAAGCCAACAGTGATGTGGACAAGACGTTTCAGCCCAATGCCAATGCTGGAGATTTTAGATTTCGGGATGTCAATGGCGATAATGCCTTGACCGATGAAGATCGTGTAATGTTGGGGACGCCTTGGCCTACTTTGACCTATGGCATGAATATGGACTTTTCTTACAAGGGCTTTGACTTAAATGTTTTGTTTCAAGGGGTTTCTGGGAATGAAATCTTCCACGTCAACAAGTTTACCACTTATCCAGTTAAGTATTTTGGTGGGTCTGGGGTTATCAATGCATCTGCTGATGTGTTGGATCGGTGGACGGCTGAGCGGGGTGGCAATACTGTCCCAATTTTAAAATATACCGATCAGAATGGGAACTATGCCAATCTTTCTTCCTTTTATATTGAAGATGGCTCTTACTTAAGGTTGCGCAATCTTACCCTAGGCTATACCCTGCCTGGTAAGATTTTCGAAAATAGTTCATTGGTAAAGCGCTTGCGGGTATATGGCTCTGTACAAAATGCATTAACATTTACTAAGTATTCTGGTTTTGATCCTGAAATTGGGTCGACTAATCCCTTAGCTAGTGGGGTGGATGATGGCGTGTACCCTATGCCTAGAACGTATATGTTTGGTCTAAAAGTAAGTTTCTAATCTAAAAGCGATAATCATGAAAGTTTTAAGAAATATATTGTTTTTTGCCCTAATGGGCGCGACTGTAAGCTCCTGTACTAGTGACTTTTTGACCCTGTCACCAAAAGATGTGCTTGTAGAAGATAAGTTTTTTATGTCAATTTCAGATGCGGAAGCTGCCCTTGTAGGGGTATATGGCTCTTTGCAGAAAGAAGAGGCTTTTGGAAATGTACGGGATGCCGCTGACATTGAATGGGCGATATCCGGGGACATGTATGAGATGGATGGAAGTGCGAATCGGATTGAACTTCATTCGCTGGCTTTTCCATCGACCAATACCATCTTAAGAGATATGTATACGGCTGCTTATCTAGGGGTGAGTAGAGCCAATATGGTGATTACAAAGGTGTCTTTGATGACCGATGGGGATGACAAGGCTAAAAAAGAGATTTTGGCGCAGGCCAAGTTTATACGGGCTTTGTTTTATTATCGTCTGGTAACATATTTTGGTGGGGTTCCGCTTATTACCCAGCCATTAGATGGAAGCTCTGATCTACAGATCAAGCGATCTACCGCTGCGGAGGTATGGGCGCAGGTAGAGCAGGATTTGCAAGAGGCTAAGCTAGATCTACCTATTCGCTGGGAAGGTAATCAGGTGGGCAAAGCAACCTCTGGAGCCTGTAAGGCCTTGCTTAACAAAGCCTTCTTATGGCAAAAGAAGTATGATCAAGTACTGCTTATCACAAAAGAGCTGGTCGATGAGCAACGCTATAAACTGTTGGCAGACTATCGATCCATTTTTATGGAAAGCAACGAAAATAATGATGAAATCTTATTTTCAACGCAGTACAAGGAGGGTGTTGACGCAGAGGGTAACAACCTGGTAAAGCGTACTGCGCCTCGAGGAGCACCAGCAGAGTTTACTGGTGGGGCTGCTTGGAGTAACTTTGTGCCGCAGCAACATTGGGTAAATGCTCATGAGAAAGATAATACCGGAAAAATTAAGGACAAGAGGTATTGGGCGTCAATTATAGGGCCTAAGGAAGCACATCAGGATATGAAAGCTTTTGTTATGCCTGCAAATGTGCCTGCCGGATGGTCTAAGTCAGGCTTTATTATGACTAAATATTGGCAGAAGCCTACCTTAAATAATTCTGGTGTGAATGCTCCTATAATCCGCTTTGCTGAGGTAGTTTTGAATTATGCGGAGGCGCTGAATGAATTAGGGAAAGCTGAGGATGCGGTGCAGGAAGTAAATAAAATTAGAGCTCGTGCGGGCTTAGCCGACCTAGCGGTAGGATTGAGCAAGACGCAGGTGCTTGATGCTATATTTAAAGAGCGTAGGCTGGAGTTTATTTGGGAGCCTACGGGTGGATTTTCGGATTTAAATAGAAGTGGTCGTTTCTTACAGTTTATTAAAGATGAAAGGCCCAATTATGCGGATTTAAATGTTGGACAAAAGCCCTGGTTAAATACACAGCCTATTGTTTTTCCTATTCCAAGGGATGCCTGGGATCGGAATAAGGCCTTAGATCAAAATGAACATTATAGTTATTAAAGTAAAATGCCTCCCAGCTTGGGAGGCATTTTTACGTATAAATATCTAAAGGGATTAAGGGGTGTAACTCCAAAGATCCGTGCCCTGTCTAAAGTATATTTTTTGGTCTTTTCCTAAAATCATTAAGCTGGCTTCATCCCGTAGCTTCAGCAGTTTTTCTTTCTTAAAATCAAAGCTATAAAGGCTGTCGTTAAGGGTAAAGTATATTAATCCATTGGGATGATAAATGCCTAGGCCATTGCGCCAAATATGACTTGGATAGCTTGCATACTTATAGACTGGTAGTTCATAGACCACTTTTCGTCCTTGAATATCATAGGCGAAAAGACTTCCATCAGCAAAGCCCCATATCAGGTTGTCTGGACCTTGAAATAGGCCTGATATAGACCAGTAATCTGCAATGCTGTCCTTCCATAGGACTTGCTTGGCTACAGGGTCCCACTCGAAGATAGTGCCTCGCTTTTCGGTAGGCTTTATGCCTAGTCCACCTGCAATGGAGGAGCCTCCTATTACCCGGTCCTTGTAATTTAGTAAGGATACAATGGATTGGTTTGGGATAACATCTGTGAAGGTTTCTAGGGTGTTATTGGTTGTCTGTAGCTGGCTGATAACGCCACCCAGCGCGCCATAGGGCGGCACAGTACCGAAGAGGACCTCCTTGCGTGCAGGAAGGGTTATTACTGCAAATGGGCGGTCTTGATCCTTTATTTGACCAATATGCTTTGGGTTTTCGGCGCTTAAGTTCCAAGGCTTGGTTACGTCGTAGGCATAGATATGTGCCTTGGTATAGATGCCAAAATAGAGCTTATCTCCCAGGTTGTTCATGCCTTCAGTTTGATGCAAGCCTGCGTATTCTTGATGTTGCCCTGTCTTTGGATCATATGTACCATGCTGCCCAGCTAAATAGCCAGCACTCCAAACTTTATTATCAGGCCCCCAAAATATCGTTTGAATATTTATAGGAGAATTGGGTACAGCCAATTCTTGTTGCTGCAGTGCTTTTGTCAAGGGATTTATATTATAGACATGTTTTGATGTTGTAAAGACCTGATATTCATTTTTGTCTGTCCATACTCCCGTTTTGCCTGAGCCACTGATGGCCGTAAGTAATTCCGGTACTAAAGTCGATTTTCCAAGGTCTAATTGATATACTTTTGATTGTGCTGTATAATATATACAGGTTGACTTGGGATCTCGCGCTATGGATTTAATGTCCAATGGCGGTAATACCGCAATAATACGAGCTTTCTTGATACTGTAAATAATGGTTTGAGAGCCGCTGTTGTTGTTTATAAAGGCTATAATCATATCATCATTATGGATGTTATATTGTATATCCATATCATAGACGAACTCCTTAAAGAGGCTGTTATCATCTACTAAGCTTTTGCTAGCTTTGGTCTTTGGATCCAGCTGAATAAACTTGGCATTGGAGCCGGTGCCAGCATAGATCTGCTTGTTTTTGCTATTGTATACAAGCGATCTTACGTAATTTTCTCCAGGAAATGTTGTCGCCTTGGAAACCTCCTCAAAGCCGCTCTGGGGATGATAACTAAAGATCATTGCGTCGGGATATGTGCCGCCATATATCTTACCATTTTCGGCGGGATGTAAGTCCCAAATAACTTTTTGGTGAGGCATAGCATGGCCCAAATCTTTCACTGCCTGATCGCCTAATTGGTAGGAGTAAAGCTTCCCATTGCCTGTAGCATAGAGAATATTGTCGGAAGACAAGGTCATATCCCATGAGCCATCTGTACCTGTTAAAGCGGATTCAAAAATCTTGTTGCCTGTAGATAAATTATAGCCTAGCAGGCGTGCTGGATTACCACGAACAACGGTAAACAAGTATTCCTGTCCCTGTTTATCTTTTATAAATTGACTCCCCTGAACTGCCTTTGCAAAGACCTGGGGACCATGATTTGTATATTGTGCTTGGCTAGACCTTGCCAGGCAAGCTAAACAGATCATAAGTAAAGTGATGTTTTTAATCATAATTGCTGTAAATGCTATCTGTTGAAAGCTTAGTTAATGGAGTTTTGCTTGTTTTCTACTATCCGAAGGGCATTAAGTATGGCTGTGCTTTCCTTACTATTTTTTGGAATCTTAAAGCCTATTTGTAGCTTTCCATCTGCGCTGGGCTGCACGGATGGGAAGGTTACTAATTGTGTTTTATTGTAACTTGGATTAATGCTGTTTGACTGGATGTTTTGACCTGTTTTTACCCAAATCTCCATTTCATTTTGCTGATTCTCTACTCCTGAGAATAGTGCTAAGCTGTATGCTTGAGATGGATTTAGATTGCCTATCTCTAGGAAGGCCTGTTTCGTATTTTCTGCATTAAGTACGACCGAGAAGTATGCCTGAGATACTTCAGCAGGCATGTGAAAGTCACTGGAAGTACGTTTTGGGCCTTTTGCACTGCGGGCATCAAAGTGCTGTAGCAAGCTGATATAGGCACTGCTTTCTTTATTGTGTAGGCTGCTTAATCCTGAGAGCTTTGTATGCTTTCGTTCAAATAAGAAGGAGTTCCAGCCAGGCATTATTAAATCAGCTCCAAAGTTAACCTGTATCGTCCCAAAGGCTGTGGGTAGCTCCTCCGCTTTCAGATAGGCTAAGCTTGTAATTTGATAAGGGTTTTCCACTGCTTTTATTGCTGATATTTTAGCTACTGCAGCCTGTTCTTGGGTAAGGTTAAAGGGCTTGTACGGGTTGTCTTGAAGCTTCCCGAAAATCGCCTCATACCAGGTAGATGCAGCTGTGAAACGTCCTATTCGTAAGTCTAAATGATAACCTTCTCTTGTGAAATTGTCCCCAATAAAGGAGCTCCTGCCAATTTGTATAGCAGTACCAGCAGGGATAAGGTAGTTTAAGGGGATAAGCTGCTGTATATTCTTGCTGACATTTGCAATATCTTCAAACATCTGCTGCTGATTGTTGGCATACCTTTCAAAATTTTTAGTTGTTGCATTTTCTGCATAGGCCCATGTCTGGTGATAGGCATATTTTACGGATGAAATAGGGTAGTTTTCTTTAACGTAGGCAAATAAAAGTGGTAGATCTTTTTCTACCGAGGGTAAATCTCCTGATAATACACTCGCCTGTTGGAAACAGATAATGTCCCAGTTCTCATCCTGTAGTGCTGTGCGTATAGAGGTCTTTCGTTGATTAGACTTTGCGCCATCAATTTCAGTCTTTCTATAGTCATAGATGTCTATATTTTCCAGGGCATTTTTCAGGTGGAAGTCCAGTGGTGCGCCACCTCGAAAGAGGTTGCCTATTACTAGTGGATGCCCTGCTTGCTTTGCGAGGTCATGCAGGTAATACTCAACTCCATCATCGGAAAAGCTATTTCCGATTACAAGTATTTTGGTAACGCCATCATCCAAGGGATCAGCAATCCGATATTGCTGATCCTTAAATGATAATTTCCCAATTTGCTGAACTATAAATTTACTGTCAGTGCCAGCGATTGGACGTAAGAGGGGTTCTCCTTGGCTTTTCCACGCTTGACGTTCAGCATGGTTTAGGCTTAAGGTATCTCCTAGGAACAAGAGACTATCTTTTGTCTGTGCCTGTAGACCAAGGCAAGCCAAACTTAATAATGTGCAGGTTCTTAAGCCTAAATTTTTCAATCTAATATTCATAACTAATTTCTTGTCTTGCTTTAAATATTTTTCTTCCAAACAATAGCATCTGCTATTACGCGTCCTTCGGTTTGATTAGCTTTTACTTTGACATAGGATTTGCTGCTTTTCTGAAGTTGAAATTCTCCAAGCTTGACCCACTCGCCTGAGGATAATCCGAGTGACTTAATCTCGGACTTAAGGATTTCAACTTGATGGCTCTTCTTGCCATCGAAGACCTCATAACTAAGCTTGTCAGCCAAGGAATGATCATCTGCTATATAGCTGTAGATGGCATATTTGCCTGTTTCGGCAATCTTTGCTGTAAACTTAACGGCTGCCTTTGGATCAGGTGTAGCAAAGACATATTTGTCTTTCATATAGCCGCTTTTAATGGTTTCCCAAGAGCCTTCAACGCTTACTAGCTGCCTGTCTTGATTATCGATTAATGTTTCTGGCAGGCTGCCATCGGCTAATGGGTCTGTCTTTAATTTTTGAATTAATTGCTGTACATCTATATCTTGAACCGTTTGCTGGTGATTTATGGCTTGCACCGCTGCTGTAGCAGCGGATTGCGCCAAGACCATAAACACTGGCTCCATCCGAATAGAGCCAAAGGCTATATGTGATGCAGACATACAGACAGGTACCAATAAGTTGCTGCACTCTGCTTTTTTAGGGGTAATTGATCTATAGGAGATCGGATAGGAGGCTGGAACGGGCTTTTGTACATCGCCCTCGTTCTTTACCATGCCATTTACTACGAGGCGTTGAATGTTATGTGAATCCATTTGGTAGGCTGCCATCCCTACCTGATCTTCGATTACCTCTAGCCCTTCACAGTGTTTCTGCGTCATGACCATTGGGCCAATCATACGCCTTGCTTCGCGCACATATAGCTGATTAGAAAAGCCATTTGTGTCTTTGAACTCGTCTTTGCAAAAGCCCCAAGATTGCATCTCTTCACGAATGTGCATTGGAACTTTAGGGTCATGGCTTAAGTAATATAATAGGCCGTGGGTATAGTCTTCATGTTTCTTCCAAATGGCTTGACGGGTTTCAAAATCTCCTTCTGGATAATCATGATTTTCACCAATCATATCCGTTGAAAAGGCTCCGAAATTATTAAAGTCCGTTTTCCCATTGGGCATATACTTTATTAAGAAGCCTCCACTGTGTTTATAGTTGTTGAGACCGTTGGCAAGCTTTTCGATCACCAGTTTCCCAAAGATGGTTGTCCATTGCTCCTTTTCGATCTGCCTACTCAGGAGTTCATAATGTGCAGCATTGTAGTTCTCAGGTTTATGAAATGCAATCTGGTTGTTTTTATCCTGTGTCAGGGTTAACCGAAAGTTATAGGCTTGAATTTTATTGTCTCCAGTACCTGTTGCTGCTAATTTGTCCGAAGATATACCCCATAATAAACCACTTTTTGGATCTCCTGGGATTTTATAGGGATCAATTCCATCAGGAAATTGATGTACCTCATGCAATTGAACGCCATTTTGTGTCTCTCCATATTGACTATTGGGCTCTCGCCCAATAGCATAGCTTACGCCTGCTTTTGCCATTAAATCACCTTCATAGCTGCAGTCAATAAACATCTTCGCTTTTATGCGTATGCTTTCCGCTGCCGAGCCCTTGGTTTTCTGAACGATAATTTCCGTAATTACGTTACCCTGCTTTACTACCTCTTGGAGCTGGTAGTTTGTCTCGATCGCTAGATTGGCTGCCTGTATGTAGTCATTAAATACAGCTGAAGCTACATGAGGCTCAAAGGTCCATTGTTCAAACTTGTCGTAATAGCTTCCAATACGTCTGTAAAAATCCTTGGCTAAGCCTGTTATGGCAAATTTATTACCAATATCAGTAGCCCCTAAACCTCCCGTTGTTAGTCCCCCCAGGTAGTTACGCGGCTCAATAACTATTGCCTTTTTACCTAGCTTAGTGGCGGTGTAGCCGGCAATAATTCCAGCAGAGTTTCCGCCATATATACATACATCAACTTCCACATTGCGTTGGCTAGCCCAAGTGAGGTTGGCGAGAACGATAAGCATGGAACACAGTAAAAATATTTTCCTTTTCATAGCTTTCTTAATAATTGTTATTCTGTATTAAACTTTTATTGACTTCGGTTTCAATCCGTGGTATAGGCCATACATAATCTCGTTCTTTGTTAAAGTTTCGCTTCTCGATTATGCGCATCTGATCTTGATTAAGCACTTTACTATAATCAGGACTCCCATTGGCATCTATTGTCGGCGCATTGGCTAGCCAACCCGTCCTGATTCGGCCTAGAAGGTTTCCTGGCATTACCTCATGTGCAATCTCCCAGCGACGGATATCAAACAGTCTCAATCCTTCGGCAGCAAATTCATACTTTCTTTCTTTACGAACGATGGACCTTAATGCTGCTTGCGACTTACCGGGGGTAATGCTGGGCATCTTTACGCTAGGGCGTTCACGGACTAGGTTAATTGCTTCGTAAACGGAATTGTCTATTTGATTCAGTTCTATTTTTGCTTCCGCATAGTTAAGCAGTACCTCTGCATAGCGGAATAAAATGGCATTTAGCTCCGAGTTGGTCCGGTCGCCTATGTCTAAATCATCTGCATATTTGCGAAATAGGTATCCAGAGAATGTAGCATAGGCATTTGTGGCATCCGTATTGGCTATGCGTTTTGGGGTCGCTGTGCGGTAATCCCAAGTCATTAGGCTGTCAGGATGAGTTTCGAATACTACACCTAGGAAACGGGTTTGTGGCAATACCACCGTTTGCGTAAGGCGGGGGTCCCTATGCTCGAAGGGCTTGTTGGGATTGTATAAAGGGGATTTATCAATGTTCAGTCCATCTGTACATTCATAAGAGTCAATTAAGGATTGTACCGGGATTTTGTTGGAAAATCCTTGCATCAATCGAGAGTAAAATTGGGAAGGAATGCTATGTGTAGCGAGTCCTTTTTTGTATTGACTTGCCCAAATAATTTCCTTAGACTGCTCTCCGGCATATTTAAATAATTGCTCAAAATTATTATGCAATTGGTATTGATTCAATGCCATTACGGCCTGTGCGGCATCCGCTGCCTCTTGATAGCTTTTGTTGAAGAGGGCGGATCTAGACTTTAGGGCTAATGCGGCACCGCGCGTAGCACGTCCAAGATTGTTCCCCGTAGCGCTTATAGGGAGCTGACTGGCAATAGCATCGATCTCTGACATGATAAAACTATTTACTTCTGCCTTGCTAGACTTCGGGATCTTGGACTCCGAGAGTGGCACTAGCTTGGTTAATAAGGGTACCCCGCCATAAAGTTCATTTAGGTAAAAATAAAAATAGGCTCTTAGAAATCTAATCTCTGCTATCCTACCAGTTAGCGTAGCCTCGGGAACGCTATTAATAAGTCCTGGCGCCTTATCCAAAATGGTATTACAGCGGCCGATGCCTACATAGAGTAGGTTCCAGAAGTCACTGGTAAAGACATTGTTTGCATCCGCATTGCCCATGCCTAATATCTGGAGCGCATTTGTATTTCTTTCCCAACCAATATCTGAGGCATAATCCAAAGCTAAGGCAAAGGGCATAGGCACGTCTTTAGGCGTGCTATATAAAGCATTGTAAGCTCCAGTCACAGCCATATTCAGTTCTTCTTCATTGGATATAAAGGTTTCACTTGAAGGACTGTCTAAGGGGAGTTTTATTAGGTAATCCTCGTTGCAGGCATTGCAAAACAAGCAGATTGCAAGTCCTGCACTATATAATAATAGGTTTCTTTTCATGATTTAATTGATTAAAACTTAGCACTTAGTCCAAAACTGTATACTTTCATCTGGGGATACCATCCTCCCGTGCCTATAGGACCTTCTGGATCATAACCTTTCCAGAAATTTGTTTTGGTGAATAGGTTTTGTCCCGAGGCAAACAGACGCAATGCACGCAGCGGCATATTGCCCGACTGTGGCAAGGGAACGCTGTAACCCAATGTTACATTTTTGAGCCTTAGATAGGCTGCATTTTTCATCCAAAAGGTGGAGTTTTGTATATTGTTGGTCTCATTAAATGCATAGCGTGGAAAGGAAGCCTGCGGATTGTCCGTGGTCCAACGGTCCTTATGTTGTTCTTGGATAGTCCCGCCTTGATAGAATGGCATAATTCCTTGCCCGTAGAGATAGCCGTCTGCCTTGCCAACCCCTTGTAAGAATACTGCTAGGTCAAATCCTTTGAAGGCTAAGGAGAGGTTTGTACTATAGGAGTAACGCGGGATCGGACTACCCATAATAATTTCATCAGCTTGATCAATTTTCCCATCCTGATTTTGATCCTTGTATTTTATGTCTCCAGGAGCTACAGTTCCAAATTGTTTGGCATGCGAAGCAACTTCATCGGCCGTGTTGAAAAGTCCGATGGCTTCGTAGCCATATAAGGATCCTATAGGATGGCCTTCATGATTGACCGTGAGTCCTGTACGCACTACGCCGTGCATGTCTAGCACCTTATTTTTTACATCTGAAAGGTTCACAGCTACATTGTACTTAAGCTCGCCAATTGCATTGTTATAAGTTAGGGATACATCCCAGCCTTTGTTTTCTACGACCCCGGCATTTTGGTAAGGAGGGTTTTGTCCTAGTATTTTTGGGATGTCAAGCTGTAGGAGTATGCCTGAAGTTTTTCTAAAGTAGTAATCAGCGGTTATGCCAAAATTTTTCCAGAGGACAAGATCCAAGCCAAGGTTACTGACAGTGGTAGTCTCCCAACGTATTTCGGGGTTAGCTAGGCTGCTTAAAGCGGCACCAGTATGTATGGTCTCCCCGAAAACGTAATTGTTGGATCCAAGATTAAAGAATGCCGCAAAGGGATACAGGCCAATATTTTGATTTCCAAGCCTACCCCATGAAGCCCGTAGTTTTAGCTCATCTACCACTGTAGATAGGGATTCCATAAAGGACTCCTCACTGATGCGCCATCCAGCCGAAAATGAAGGAAAGAAGGCATATTTATTGCCCACCGCAAAGCGGGAAGAGCCATCATAACGCGCATTGGCTTCTACTAGATACTTTCCTTTATAATTATAATTAAAACGCCCAAATACGGATCTTAGAGACCAGTGAGATGCATTTCCAGCAGTCAGGTTGTTATCTCTATTTCCGGCATTAATTTCTTGCAACTCGGGTATTAAGAATACTTCTCTATAGGCAGATAAGAAATTATCTTGCTGATCTTCCTGCTGAAACCCAGTCATCAGACTAAAGTTATGATCTTTATTAAAGGTTTTGTCATAAGATACTACTGCCCGTAGGTTGTTGTACCAATACTGATTATAGCTTTCTGTTAAGGAGTTACGTTGTGGGGTTAAATAGGCCTTAGCACCATCATGGTAATAGCTTTGAATCGTGTTGATAAAATTCTTTTTATGTTTTATCTCATACTTAGGCGCATAAACCAAATTAATAGTCATGCCCTCAATAGGCTTGTATTTTAGGTCTATATTAAAGATTGAGGTCATCGGGTTTTCCAAGTTTAATCCTCCATCCCTTGCTTTAGCTATAGGGTTTTCGCCATTCCAACCTTCACCATACTGTCCAGTAGACAATAATCCAGCTTGATTTGCAGGGATGCGACGCATCCAATGGAAAATACTTCCTGTGCCTGATGAAGGTTCTTTAAGCTCTGCCTTTGTAAAGAAGAAATCTATTGCGGTGCTGATTTTATTAGACAATTTTATATCACTATTAAGTCTAAAGTTGTAACGCCTGAAGTTTGTATTTTCGATTATTCCGGCTTGATCAAAATATCCCAAGGAGCCTAAAACCTTCACGTGCTCTGATCCACCTTGGGCGCTTAGGTAATGGTTGTTCATAAAGGCATTGTCCTTCATGGTTAAGCCTTGCCAATCCGTATTAGGATAGCGATCAGGATCTTCACCCATGCCTGCGGTATATTGATCAATCATCTGCTGCGTGAAAATTGGACTTTTCCCCGTATTGGTATAGGCTTCATTTAGCAAGTTCATATGATCTAATCCCCCGACCATCTTGGTCATTTCGGTAGGCTTTTGCCAGCCAACATAATTGTTGTAATTGACTGATACCTCGTCTACATTTGCGCGTTTAGTGGTAACTAATATGACCCCATTGGCAGCTCTGGATCCATAAATAGCGGCTGATGAGGCATCTTTAAGGATGGATACATTGGCAATATCATTAGGATTAACATTATTGATATTCCCTTCTACGCCATCGATTAGCACTAGGGGATTGGCATCTCCTAGAGTTCCTATTCCCCGAATTCGGAGGTTGCCAAGATCTTTCCCTGGCTGTCCAGAGGCTTGTGTGACTGTTAAGCCTGGGGCAGCTCCCTGTAAGGCGGCAGATGCTTGCCCTACGGGTTGTTTCGTTAGTTGATCAGCTTTTACCACAGCTACAGCCCCTGTAAGGTTTACTTTTTTCTGGGTGCCATAGCCGACCACAACGACCTCATCTAGATCGCTAATTGCTGGTTTTAAGCTTATTTTCAGGGCTTGATTGCTCTTTACCTCTTGCTCAAAGGGGATATAGCCCACTAAGGTAAAGCTCAGGCTGGTTGGGAAGCTGCTGATCTCAAGCTCAAACTCCCCAGCTGTATTGCTCGTGGTGCCTTGCTTGCTGCCTTTGTCTACAATGCTAACGCCTGCCAATGCAGTCCCATCAGGGGCTTGTACCTTGCCCTTTATACCTTTTTGTACTATTGACTGATTGCTTACCGCTATAGGCGCATTGGAAGACTTCGCAAGGGGCTTCTTTAGCTTGTGAATCAGAATGGTCTTGTCTTCAATGCTATAGCTGTATGGCAGATCTTTTAATACATCTGTTAAGAACTGCTTTAAATTTGCACTGTTGATATTAATATCAATGGGTTTAAGGCTTTTGATCTCCTTTAAATCATAGATAACCACATAAGCGGTATTATCTTCTAGGTATTTAAATGCATTTTCAATTTTCGCAGATTTTTTCTTGAAAGTAAGCTGTTGCGAGAATGACTTTGCCTGTAATTGGAATGCCCCAATAATCAGGAAGATACTTATTAGTTTAAGAATCATAATTAAGGATCGAATACGTTGTAAATAAGTATTGACATAACGAAATGGAGGGCGGGGTATCCATCCTTGACTTTTTTTCATAATATTGTA
>JASLCA010000052.1 GCA_030146225.1 Sphingobacterium sp.
CTGCCTGCAACATCAAGTTGGCAGGTTTCTCGAACGCTTTTTACGCCCATTTGGGCATTGCAGTGCAGGCTCTCTGAATCCTTAAAGCGCAGTTCTTGTCGCTTTCTAGCGCTTATTATGCGTGCGCGTATGCTTTCACTCTTCTCGGTGGTTTCTTGGCTGGATAGCTCTTTAAAGGCTACTGGTGTTACCTCTACATGGAGGTCTATGCGGTCCAACAGTGGTCCTGAAATTTTACTGAGGTAGCGCTTGACTATTCCGGCTCCGCAGACGCATTCCTTTTCAGGATGATTGTAGTAGCCACAGGGACAGGGGTTCATAGCGGCCACAAGCATAAAGCTCGCAGGATAGTTTACTGAAAATTTTGCGCGGGAAATATTGATGCTTCTTAATTCTAAAGGCTGGCGTAGCACCTCGAGCACTGATCGTTGAAATTCTGGAAGTTCATCCAAGAATAAAATGCCATGATGTGCGAGTGAGATTTCTCCAGGTTGTGGGGTTGTGCCTCCTCCGACCAGGGCTACATTGGAAGTGGTGTGATGCGGTGCGCGGAAGGGCCGAGCTGTCATTAAGGCTATGTTGTTTTTGAGTTGACCTGCTACGGAATGAATTTTGGTGGTCTCTAAGGATTCTTGTAAGGTAAGGGGGGGTAGGATGCTGGGGAGTCGCTTGGCGAGCATGGTTTTGCCTGAGCCGGGTGGTCCAATTAATATTATATTATGCCCTCCTGCGGCAGCAATTTCCAAGGCTCGCTTGATGTTTTCTTGCCCTTTCACATCTGAAAAGTCTATATCATAGGGGTTCTGGTAGGTTGAGAACTCCTTTTCTAAGTCTATACGTACGGGGGAGATCTGCTCCGTTTGCTCGCATATTGCTATGAGTTCTTGAAGATTCCTTACGGGAAAGACATCTAAGCCCGCGACTACCGCTGCCTCTCGGGTGTTTGACTCGGGGAGGATAATGCCTTTAAAGCCATCTTTTTGGGCTTGGATAGCGGAGGGCAAGGCTCCTTTTATGGCTTGAATCGTACCATCTAGCGAGAGCTCGCCCATAATTAGGTAATCACTGCTATAATCTCCTTTTAACTGGCCTGAGGCTGCTAATATACCAAGGGCTATGGCCAGATCATAGGCTGAACCCTCCTTGCGGATGTCCGCAGGTGCCAAGTTGACTACTATTTTTTGCCTAGGCATCCGATAGCCGGTAGTCATTATGGCACTTTCTATGCGTTGTAGACTTTCTTTTACCGTATTGTCTGGCAAGCCTACAATGTAATATCGAGTGCCGGTCGACACATTTACTTCTACGGTTATTGTGGTTGCTTCTATCCCATAAACGGAACTACTATAGGTTTTTACAAGCATGGTTGCTTTGGAATTGGTTAGGTTAAAAATAGGTTAATTTTCAGAGAAGTACAAGGTCTTTCATTCAATTCGTGTTTGCTTTGGAAAGGTTTTTGTAGTATATTGAGACAACTCGTGCTGAGTATGCCATAAATAAAGGGCTGCTCAGAAACAAAATCACAAACGGCGTGTGTGTAGCACGCACAAAATAATATACTACTATGAATGATAACGGTAAAATAGTAACAGCATTATTAGCAGGAGTAGCTGTTGGAGCGGTATTAGGCTTGTTGTTTGCTCCAGAAAAAGGTTCAGAAACGAGAGATAAAATCAATGAATCCCTTGCCGATCTGGGTGAAGCTATTAAAGAACGCGCAGAAGAACAGTTTGATCAGATTAATGATTTGAAGGAAAAATTGGTGTCTATTGTTAAATCTAAAGCATCCAAAATGGAAGTGGCTTTGGATGATGAGATTGAAGAACACGCTTAATTGCGGGCCCAGTTAATTGTATAGATAACACGGTATAAGCTGAGGTCGTTCGAAAGTAGGACGACCTCGGTTTCCAAAATAAATAATTCATGGAAGACGAAAAATTCTCATTTAACGGCACTTTTCAAAAAGGGAAAGAGTATGTAGATACGCAGATTAAACTGGCGAAATTGAAGGCTATGGCAAAGGGATCAAGGGTCTTTGGGTCTGTTGTGCTTGATATTACGCGGCTTATTATCTGCTTGCTGGTGCTATTCTTCTTCTCCATGGCATTAGGTTTTTTCCTAGGGGAGTTGTTACATAGTAATGCACTAGGGTTCTTTTTAACGGGATGTATCTTTTTATTCACCTTGTTAATTATTCGTCTATTGGAGCCTAGATTAGAAAACTTATTTAGGGATGCTATTATTCAGAAACTAACCCATAAGTGGGAAGATGATGAACCTAATAATCCGGATACAGTAAAAGCAGAAGAACATGAAGAGTACAAAGAGAATAAGTAATTTACAAGAGTTGAAGCTAGAGATTGTGCGTATTGAACAATTGAAGGTAGAACAAGAAGCTTATTTGTTGGATCAGTACCAGATGTTCAAGCATAAGATTGAGACACCACGTCGATTTTTTAGTGCGATAACCTCTGCTATTCCAGGGGGTGGGCTCTTAAAAGGTGTTGTGTCTGCGGTAGGAAAGGCATCTCGAAATGAAGATGCTGACTGGTTGACTCGTCTGCTGCAACTGGGAGCTCCCTTTGTGCTGAACTCCACCTTCCTACGTAATTCTGGATGGTTGAAAAAAGCACTTGTGCTGGTGGCTTCCGAAACGGCTATAGGCAAGGTGAATCAGGATAAGGTAACGGGCTTTCTGGGTAAAATCACGAGTTTTATTCGGCCTAAGAAAAAAAGGAAGAAGCGTAAGGAGGCTGAAGAGCAGGAGCTTGCGGCTATTGTGGACGAAAGCCCGGATTTCGGACTTCCGCCTAATAGTGAGTCTTTTTAATCTACCTGCTTCTTTAAAAAATCTTGATATGCCAAGGCAATGCCTGCTTCTAGGCTTGTCTTGTGCATCCATCCCAGCTGATGCAGCTTGCTGACATCCATAAGTTTACGGGGCGTGCCATCTGGCTTGCTGCTGTCAAAACTAAGATTTCCGGAATAGCCTAAAATCTTTTTGATAAGCAAGGCTAGGTCTTTAATACTGATGTCTTGTCCTACTCCAATATTAATAAATTGCTCCTCACTATAATTATTCATCAGGAAGACACAGGCTTCGCCTAAATCATCAGCGTACATAAGCTCGCGTAGCGGACTTCCGGTTCCCCAAATTACTACTTCTGGGCTATTGTTTTGCTTGGCTTCATGTATGCGTCGGATTAAGGCTGGCAGTACGTGGGAGTTTTCGGGGTGATAGTTGTCATTTATGCCATAGAGATTGGTAGGCATCACCGATATAAAGTCGCAACCATACTGTGCTCTAAAGGCTTCACAAAGCTTTATGCCTGCAATCTTGGCAATGGCGTATGGTTCATTTGTGGGCTCTAAGGTGCCGGTCAGTAGGTAGTCTTCTTTTAAGGGTTGTGGAGCTAGCTTGGGATAGATACAGCTGGAGCCCAAGAACAATAGTTTCTTAACTTGATGTACTTGACATTGTTGGATTACATTGTTCTGAATTGCGAGATTTTCAAAGATAAAATCTGCTCTATACGTATTGTTGGCAATAATTCCACCTACTTTTGCCGCGGCTAGGAATACATATTCGGGCTTCTCCTGCTCAAAAAATTCTATTACGGCTTGTTGATTTCGGAGGTCTAATTCCTTGGAGCTGCGTAGCACAAGGTTTGTATAGCCTTGTTTTTCAAGGGTTCGAACAATTGCCGAGCCTACCATGCCCCGATGGCCCGCTATGAATATTTTAGCTTCTTTTTCCACGTTAAAGTATTGATTACTGCAAATATAAGGTTATTTTTGCGGACAAATAATTAGAAAATGGGTAAGGATAAGTTAAGGAAGTTTGCTGAGGTGTCTACATTTGAGAATGTAGTACAGCTAGATGCGGGAATGGCATTTAAGGGCAAATGGGCAGCTGAATTTTTTGGCAACAATAATCCAGTCATCTTAGAGTTGGCTTGTGGTAAAGGAGAGTATACGGTCAACCTTGCTAAGTTGTTTCCAGAGAAGAATTTTATTGGTGTGGATTACAAAGGCAATCGCATCTGGCGTGGGGCAAAAACAGCTTTAGAAGATGGCATCCGTAATGTGGGATTTCTGCGTATTCAAATTGAGACCATATTAGACCATTTTGCGGAAGGCGAGATTGACGAAATTTGGATTACCTTCCCAGATCCACAACCGCAGGATTCTCGGGAGAAGAAACGATTGACGAACCCTACTTTCTTGGCTAAATATAAGATCTTGCTTAAGCAAGGGGGAATTATGCATCTCAAGACTGATAATGATGGCTTCTATGCCTATACTGTTGAACAGATTGAGGCCTTAGGTCTTCCAAAGTTTAAGGAGACAACGGATCTCTATAAGTCTGACTTGGTAGATCAGGTGCTTTCCATTAAGACCTATTATGAGCGGAAATACCTTGCCGACAATAAAAACATTAACTATGTACAATGGAGCTTTTAAAGGCTCCATTTTTTGTAGCTATCGATTTCTGAAGGTGTAGTAGTAGTCTTTAATTACACTGTCTATAAATTCTTCGGGTGGTATTTCTGGGCTAACGCCTAATATATGGGATAATTTATCGCGCAGGGCAAGGATTATATTGTAGTCTTTGCGCTCGTATGCCTTGTGAAATATTTCTTTGATGCTGTTGGCGTCTTGATCGCTAAGGTTGATTACTTGAGGGAAGCGGACGCTATGCTCGCGTGTAATCTCTTCAAAGAGGGTTTGCTGTAATGCGATGTCCGACTTGCTGCTGATTACGGCGGTATTGGCAGCTAGGTCTCCTATCCGCTGGGCTCGCTTGCTGATAATAATACTGCTTATGCCCAAGGCTCCAAGGCATAAGAATACATCGATGAGCATGCAGATCCAACGCATAAAGTATTGGTAGATGTCAGCTCTAGTGCCATCAATAGTTACTACTTTTATCTTTAAGAGCATTTTGCCAACTGTTTGCCCGCGAAAGAAGGTTTCCATAATTAGGGGGTAAAAGAAGCAGGGCAATAATAGCAAGGTATATATGCCGTAGGTTAACCAGAGGTCACTTTGCTTAAAAAGGTTGATGCTATTTAAGAAATAAAACACAAAGATGGAATAGCAGATAATTAGAAAATAATCTATTGCAAAGGCAAGCATTCTAGCGCCTAGTGTCGCTAGTTTATAATCAAATTGTACATTCTGTGCAGTATTAATCGGGAGCTTGTTCATCTAATAAGCAGCTTGTTTCTATACCTCGTTTGCCTGTTTTTGGGCAAGTTAATTAACGTTTAAGAGTAGCTTTCGCAGACTCTAAATTACTTTTTATATCTGACTATTGGTATTGTTTGTGAATGATATTTTTTTTAAGTTTGAATAGGCTGTTAGGTATCTTAAATATGAGGGAAGTCTCCTTTATTGAACAAAATAAAGAAAAGTGGGTCTTAATTGAAAACAATTTAAGGAACAAAGCGCATGTTGCACCGGATGTTCTTGCCTCGAATTATATCGAGCTTACGAACGATCTGGCCTATGCGCAAACTTTTTATGCGCATTCTAAAACGAAAGATTATTTAAATGAACTGGCCATTTTAGCACATCAATTATTGTATAAAGATCAGCGCTCCTCAAAGAATAAGCTTAAATACTTTATACAGCGCGAGCTTCCCGAAGCGGTTTGGACGATTAGACGTCCTTTATTGTACTCCATGTTGATCTTCTGCCTTTCTATTGCTATTGGCTTTATCTCTGCATATTATGACCTAGACTTTGCGCGTCTTATCCTAGGTGACTCCTATGTTGATATGAGCATTAAGAATATTGAGGATGGCAACCCCGCAGGGGTTTATGAACAAGGCAATGCGTTTGGCTCCGCCTTGATGATTACGATTAACAATGTTCGGGTAGCTTTTATGGCTTTTGTATTTGGGGTATTCTACAGTGTCGGTACAGGCTTTATCCTATTCCAAAATGGTATTATGGTGGGCGCTTTTCATCAAATGTTTGCCAGCCATGGAGTGATGGAAGAGGCTATGTCTGCGATTTGGATTCATGGTGCTATTGAGCTTTCTGTTATTGTTATTGCAGGTGGCTGCGGTTTAGCGGTAGGCAATAGTATTCTTTTTCCCAAGTCCTTTACGCGGATGGATTCCTTTAAGCGGGCCATGAAGACGGCTTCTAAGGTGCTTATCAGTACCGTGCCTTTTTTTATTGTAGCGGGCTTCTTAGAAGGATTTGTTACGCGACATTATCAGGTCTCGTTAATTATGTGCTTGATTATTATTGTTCTATCCTTTGCGGCGATTCTATATGTTTATGTTTTACGTCCCATTCAATTGGCTAAGCAACTGGGATGGAAATAGACTTTAACTTTCGAAAAGAGCGTAAGCTGGGCGAGATTGTCCAAGATTTTATCAACCTTATTCGGCAGATACATCAGCATTTTTTTGGTACGATGCTAAGGCTTTCTATTGTGCCTTTATGTATGATGCTGCTTTTGATTTATTTTGGTACGACGAAGGTCAACCTGACAAGTCAAAAGAGCTTGGTCGAGTCTATGGATGTTATCCTAATCGGCATAGGGGTATTGCTGCTGATGCTGTTTATTGCTATGTTGCTTATTGGCTTGACGATCGAGTACTTTATTTTATTGAAAACGAATAAGCGCTTGGACTTTGATGCTGGCATGGTTTGGCTTAGCTTTCGTGCTAATTTTGGGAAGTATTGGCGATTTATGTTGATGGCTATACTTGCGCTGTTGATACTGGCTATTCCAGTTACGATTGTGATGGGCATTATGATCTTTATTCCCTTTGTGGGAAGCTTTGCCGCAGGCATAGTATCTGCTATTATGGGGGTGTGGTTTTTTTGTGCCTTCCTCTTCTATCGGGAGGGTTATGCGCGACTAAATAATACCTTGACTGGTACCTTTTCTATTCTTAAGAAGAAGTTGTTGGATTATAGCATTGCCTCCTTTTTAATCGGTATGATCTTTCAGATTTTACTGTTTATGATGACCCTAACTCCTTCTTTAATTTTGGGGTTAATTGCTTACAATACTATAGGCTTTGAAGCCACCTTTTTTGATACTTTTCTGGGCCGCATATTGGTCTCAATTGGTGGAACGCTAATAGGCTTTCTATATATTGTATACTATATGCTGTCGGTTTTGGTTTCGGGGATTATTTATGAGACCGCTAAAGAGATTGCCTACGGCGAAGATATCTATGAACGCATTGCTAGGCTGGGAGAGGAGGCGCATGATAATTAAATATACCTGTTTATGGGCTTGCTTCTTGTGTTTTAGCTGGAGTGCAGGGGCGCAAGAAAGTATTGATAGCATCTCGGTTTCGCAAGAAAATGTTAAGATGACTCGACAAGATCGCTCCTATCTGGATAGTGGTCATTATGATCAGGTCAATTATATGCAAATCATGCCTAAGACGGATACTGCCGCATACAGCATTGTGAAGTCTAAGTATAGTTCGCCTGACTTTTACTATGAAGGGGAAAATCCGGATGCCGAAAATATATTTGAACGCGCCTTTAATCGTATTTCGCATTGGCTGTCCAACTTATTCCCTAGCGCTAGCTTCTTTAATGTATCTGAAACATTATATAAGATTCTGGCGGGAATCGCAATCTTAATCTTTCTATTGATACTTTATAGGGTGTTGTTTACAGGGAAGCGTCTTTTAGGGCCTTCTGAGGAAGAGGCTTTGGCCGAGGATAGCATTCGATTTGTGGAACAAAACTTGCTGGATATTGAACTTGAAGTTTTTATTGAAAAGGCCAAGCAGCAGTCTGATTATGCTTTAGCGATTCGCTACTTAAACTTGTTGAATATTCAATTGTTAGCCAAGAAAGGTTATATTTTATGGAGACCCTCGAAAACGAATCAGGAGTTGATCGGAGAGCTTAAAGATGTGCAATTGCGGGCTGACTTTAAACAGAATGTAGCTGTTTTTAATCGAGTTTGGTTTTCGGGTGTAAAGGTGGATGCTGCGCAGTATGCGACTTATTCCAAGTTTTTTGAACAGTTTCAAGCCCGCTGGAAATGAGAAATTCATCAAAACTCGGCATCCTTCTTTTGGGCTTAACCCTATTGGTTATTGCTGTTATAGATTTAACCAGTGATAAGCAGGTGGATTGGACGCGTAGCTATGATCAAAAGGATAAAATACCTTATGGCTTGTATGTTACGCGACAAGAATTACCGCAGTTGTTGCCAAATAAAAGTATTACAGACTTTAGTGAAAACAATTATCCAGATCTTAAGAGTTTTTTAAGGGATAAAGAGGGGGCAAGTCTTGTATATGTGGTGGATTACTTCTCGCAGAGCAATGAGCTTGTGAAGGAGTTGGTCAGCTTTGTTGATCGTGGGGGGGAAGTCTTTATTTCTAGTAACACTATGCCCTCTTCTTTGTTGGATACAATGGGCATTGAGCAGGATTATTATTATGCTGCAGGATCGGATGAGCTATTGGACTTTACGGAGAAGCCCTTTTCGCTCAGTAATGGACTAAGTGCATTTTATAAAGATTTAAATTATCCAGGCCTGTTTTACAATATTGATTCGGCAGAAACAACGGTATTGGGGTATTTTGAGCGGGGGAAGCTGAAGCTGCCCAATTTTATTGAGGTTAAACGGAATAAAGGACGTTTTATCTTGCATTTGGAGCCGCTTATGTTTACCAATTATTATATGCTGCAACGGGCTAATTTCAACTATGCTGCTACAGCATTTAAGCTGATCTCTAAGGATCAGGTATACTGGTTTAATGCAGCGGCGACGGGCACAGTAGAACGGAGTCCTTTGCGCTTTTTACTAAGCCATAAGGGCTTGCGTCAAGCTTGGTATTTATTGTTGTTCGGCTTAATCTTGTTGCTGTTGTTTAAAAGTAAGCGCGAGCAAAAAGCAGTCCCTATTGTAATGCCTGAGCCCAATTTATCCAAGGATTTTGCTGCTACAATTGCGACAATGTATTATGAGAATGGTACTCCCGAAGATTTGGGAATTAAGAAAATTGATTATTTCTTGTATGACCTACGGACGCAATTTCAGATTGATACCCAATTGTTGGACGAGCCAGGTGCGGCACAGCATTTGGCACAACGGACTGGTGTCGCATTGAATTTTTGTACGGAATTGTTGGAACGAATACATAAACATCGGTCTAATTTGCAGCTGTCTGATCGACAACTGTTGGATTTAAACCTATTTATTGAAGATTTTAAACATAAAGCGAATATGTTATGAGTGAGCTAGGAAACAAATTTGAGCCTAATTTCGAAAACCGTATCGATCTTTCGGGATTGCGCCTTAAGATGGAGGCGGTCAAGGAGGAGGTGAAGAAAGTCATTATTGGACAAGATGAGGTTATCCATAAGCTTTTGATGGCGATTCTTGTTGGGGGACACTCGCTTATCGAGGGGATGCCTGGCGTGGGAAAAACTCTGACTGCAAAACTTTTAGCTAAAAGCATCGCGGGAGATTTTAAGCGGATCCAATTTACACCGGATTTAATGCCTTCCGATGTTACGGGATCGGCTATTTTGGATTTAAAGACTAATGAATTTGACTTTAAGAAAGGTCCAATCTTTGGGAACTTAATCCTAATTGATGAGATCAATCGCGCGCCAGCGAAGACCCAATCCTCCTTGTTTGAGTGTATGTCCGAGCGACATATTACTGCGGATGGACTGCGCTATGAGCTCCCAAATCCCTTTGTCGTGTTTGCTACCCAAAACCCTATAGAGCATGAAGGTACTTATCGTCTTCCAGAAGCGCAATTGGATCGTTTCTTGTTTAAAATAAATGTGGAATATCCGATTTTGCAAGACGAGATTCAAATCTTAAAGGAGCATCATCTTCAGAAGTCTAATGACAAGGAGGCTTTGGTAAATGCGGTTATTAGTCTAGGGGATATTCTGGCTTTTCAGCAGCTTGTGAAAGAGGTTTATGTGCATGAGGATGTCTTTTCTTATATAGGTGAAATTATCTTTAATACCCGTTCGAATCCGAATCTTACGCTGGGTGCTTCTCCGCGCGCTTCTATCGCATTGATGGAGGCTTCCATGGCCAATGCTGCTTTAGATGGTCGGGACTTTATAACTCCAGATGATGTGAAGTTTGTGGCGCCTGGGATTTTGGGGCATCGGGTGCTTGTCAGCCCTGAGAAGGAGATGGAAGGTTTTAGCAGTGATTATATTATTAAGCAGATTGTGGATAGTATTGAAATCCCTAGATAATGCGATTTATTAAAAGCTTGTATCTTCAAAATGCCTTTTTCTATGGTCTGTTGCTGCTTGCGACTTGCTTTGTGCTGTCTTTTTTTGTAAAGCTGCTGTATATACCTGTGGCGGTTGTTTTCTGGTTTTTCTTAGCTGCCTGCCTTTGGGATCTTGTCTTTTTATATGCTGGCAAGGGGAGGGTTGTCCTTGCGCGTCAATATCCAGAAAGGTTGTCCAATGGGGATGAAAATGAGCTTGGCATAGAAGTCGTAAGTTACTACCCACAAAGGGTGCATGTAAGGTTGTTAGAGGAGTTTCCGATACAATTACAGATTCGTGATCAGGAGTATGAAGCTACTGTCATGGCTAGGGAACGCAAGCTTTGGCGTTTCTTTATTCGTCCTGTACAGCGTGGGGTTTATTCCTTTAAAAGATGTCATGCCCTTGTCTCTAAAGTGGGCTTGTTTGCGCGTAAATTTACCCTAGATGAATCTTTAGAAATCGCCTGTTATCCTTCTTTTATACAGTTGCGCAAATATCAGCTGCTGGCGACTACCGATCGCTTGGTGGAACTGGGGATAAAGCGTATCCGGAAGATAGGGGCTTCTACAGAGTTTGATCATATCCGAGAGTACGTCCGCGGGGATGACTATAGGCATCTCAATTGGCGCGCGACAGCAAAGCATAAGAAGCTGCTCGTTAACCAATATCAAGAGGAGAAATCACAACCCATCTATTGTTTGATTGATACGGGTAGGGTGATGCGTATGCCTTTTAATGGCTTAACTTTATTGGATTATGCTATTAACTCTTCTTTAGTATTGGCGAATGCTGCTATCTTGAAGCAAGATCGTGCGGGCATGCTAAGTTTTTCTAAGACTATTGATAATTATGTTGTGGCTGAAAAGCGAAACAATCAGATGCAGCGTATATCGGATGTACTGTATAAGGTGCAGACGGACTTCCAAGAGACTGAATTCGGTCATCTGTACAGCTACTGTAATAAGCATATTAATAAACGCTCCTTGCTATTATTGTATACCAATTTTGAAACCCTGGATGCGCTAGCCCGTCAGATGCCCTATCTGCGTATGCTGGCCAAGTCACATGTATTGGTGGTGGTGGTTTTTAAAAATACGGAACTTATCAGCATGTCAAAGCATGCTGCCGAAAAGGTTATAGATGTATATAATCAAATTATTGCTGAGAAATTCGTGTATGAAAAACATCTTATCGTGCAAGAATTACAACGTCAGGGAATACAAACGATTTATACCACTCCTGATAATTTAACCATTCAGGCTATTAATAAATACCTAGAAATTAAAGCCCGCGGCCTATTATAGGCAACTCCTAAATCTCCCTAGCCTTCTTGTAATTGTAGTTTTTACACTACAGACTCCAATTTTGTAGCGATAGCGCTACGGGACATTTTTCGCCCATTCCTGTTTTTCCGAAAATACGGAGACTTATGTGTTTTTGTGACCTTTCTATGTGTTAGTCTTCAACTAACTGTATAGCAGATTGTTATTTCTGGTTTTATTGTCTCATATTTTTAAGTGGACAACTGCCTTTTGAAATGAGACAAATTTTATGGCCTAGGTTTCTATCTTTGCGCTTGAAATTTTTTGGGTACATCCCAATGATGACAAACAAGCTATTATTT
>JASLCA010000060.1 GCA_030146225.1 Sphingobacterium sp.
ACACGCTCTATCCCCATACCAAAGGCAAAGCCTGAGTATTTCTTGCTATCGATTCCACAGTTGTCCAAAACATTCGGGTCCACCATTCCACAGCCCAAGATCTCAACCCATCCTGATTGCTTACACAATTGACAGCCTTTACCTTTACAGATTGTACAAGAGATATCCATCTCTGCTGAAGGCTCGGTAAACGGAAAATAGGAAGGTCTAAAACGCACCTGTGTGCCTTCTCCGTAAAGCTCCTGTACAAAGTGATACAAGGTTTGCTTTAAGTCCGCAAATGATACTTCTTCATCCACATACAGCCCTTCCACTTGGTGAAAGAAACAGTGTGCACGTGCAGAAATAGCTTCATTACGGTATACACGACCCGGCATTAAAGCACGGAAAGGAGGTTTACCCATCTCCATTAAGCGCACCTGCACCGATGAAGTATGCGTCCGCAAAGCGATATCATTGCCAGCTTTCTTTTCTACGAAAAACGTATCCTGCATATCTCTAGCAGGGTGTTCAGGTGGAAAGTTAAGCGCGGAAAAGTTATGCCAATCATCCTCAATCTCGGGACCTTCGGAAACGATAAAGCCTAGTTTCTTAAAAATTTCAACAATTTCTTTGCGCACCAAAGACAAGGGATGTCTAGAGCCTAATTGAAAACCTTCACCTGGAAGGGTTAAATCACCTTCTTCACGCTTGTGTGAATTATTTGCGGAGGCTTCAAACTCAGCTTGAAGAGCTGTGAATTTTTGTTCAGCAAGCTGCTTAAATTCGTTTAGCACAAGGCCTAAAACACGCTTCTCATCTACAGAAACCGTCTTAAACTCTTCAAACAATGCTTTAACTATACCTTTGGATACCAGAAATCTTAATCGAAATGCTTCAACATCGGCTACCGAAGCGGCGTTGAATTGATTGATTTCATCTGTGTACTGCTTAATTTTATCTTGCAACATAATCAACAAAGATAATGCAAATTTATGAGCCAATAAAATTGTAAAAGCGATTAGACGCAAAGAAAGGTATCCTTGTTTTTTAGCCTATATTAAAATGGCAGCCCATCCGTATCGTTATTGTTTTCCAGAAAGTCAACTTCTTGTTCTTTTTCTGCTGGTTCAGCATTGTTCTCGGTACTACTCTCTGTATTATTTGGTTTAGGCTGATGCCCGAAGTCGGAAGGCCGACCTAATAATTTAAAACTTTCGCCCACGATCTCTGTAACGAATCGCCGTATCCCCTCTCTATCCTCGTAGTTACGGGTACGCAATCGCCCTTCAATATAGACTAGCTTTCCTTTTTTAAGGTATTTTACAGCCACCTCTCCAAGGTTGCGCCACATCACAATATTATGCCACTCTGTATGTTGCATACGCACCCCATCTTTTGTGTAGATTTCGGATGTTGCTAAAGGGAAACTAGCTACGGTAATATTACCGTCTAAATAACGCACTTCAGGATCCTTGCCTAAATGCCCGACCAAGATTACTTTGTTTACACTCGCCATAATTATAATTTATAGGTTAATCAGTTCTTTATTTTTCTCCAGAAAGGAAAAGATAAGTTTATGTTTAGCTAATTTATCTATTTTTTCTAAGAAAATATAATCCCATTCCATTTTTTTATGCCTCAAACTCTGCACATTAGCTAAAAAATAGAAGCGCGCGTAGATGTTTTGATGACTCAAAACCTGCTTCACTAGCCCGCCAATGGGCTCCAAGCATGCATCAGGACTAAAAAAAGACCTAAACAACTCATGGTCAAATAATTGTGTTAAATTTAAATCAGATTCTGATTCAATCATTGGAAATTCGAAAAGATTGGTCCAAACATCGCCCGCCCCCCTTTGGGTCATCAAGATCTTATCTCCTTCCATCACGATAAAATAATGGAAATAACGATTTCGACTAGCCTTGGCCTTATTCTTTACAGGTAATAGGCTGACTAGATCTTGCTTATAGGCTACACATTCGAGGCGAAAGATACAGGTCTCACAAAGTGGGCCTTTGGGCTTACAATGGGTAGCACCAAAATCCATTATAGCCTGATTATAGGTCCCAGGCTGCTTCTTATCCAATAATTCATCTGCTAACTGTGCGAATATCTTCTTCCCAGCAGTACCATTAATCGGCTCATCTATGCCAAAGTAACGTGCCAGCACCCGAAATACATTCCCATCCAAAACAGCCTTAGCCTCATTGCTCGAAAAGGAGGAAATAGCTGCCGCCGTATAATCTCCGACACCAGAAAGGGAGACTAGCTGTTTATAAGCAGTTGGAAAGTCGCCGGCAAAGTCATTTAGGACTGTATTAGCTGCCTTATGCATATTTCTTGCACGCGAATAATAGCCGAGCCCTTGCCATAAACGAAGGATCTCCTCTTCATCTGCCTGGGCAAACTTTGTTACATTGGGATAATGGGCTAGAAATCTATTGAAATAGGGCAGCCCCTGCTCGACCCGAGTCTGCTGCAAGATAACTTCGGAAAGCCATATAATATAGGGGTTTTGAGTGTTACGCCAAGGTAAATCCCTACCATTGGCTTGGTACCACTTTATCAATTTTGATGCGAAAGACATGCCCAAAGTTGCTCATTTTTTTAGGATAAAAGACAGCCTAAAATATGTTAAAAAAGGTAAAATATTGAACCCAAAGCTTTTAAAAAACTACCTTTGCTCACCGTACACTGAAATACGCATTTACTATTGACGCTATGCTAAAGAAAAAAACTGCTGTATTGATCATTGAACAAGACGGCGCATCTACTAAGAGTATACAAATACCGAGCCTACTTTTGACACATTGGAAAAAAGTACTTTTTTCAGTCTTAGGCCTAGTAGCTGTTATCATTTTTTCCACTGTATATATCGTACGTCATCAGACGTCTGAGGAGTATACGCAGACATATGGAAAAAAAATCAATGAGCTAAAACAGTTAAATAAACAATTAGAAATCGAGGAGTTAAACAGTCAGATGACGGCTGATGATATGAAAAAATCACTAAACTCACTCGACAGTACCCTACAACGAATCAACAAAAAGATGCGTAGTCGGGGACTACAAGAAATAAGCTTTAAAAACATGGGTGGACCTGTCGAAAAAGATGGCGAAAACCTTATGGAACTATCGCTTTTCTATGAAAAGCAATTAAAAAGCTTGGCAAAGAAACTAGAAGGCATGCCCTTGGGCTTGCCCCATGAAGGGCCCATCAGCTCCCCATTTGGTTATCGCCGAAATCCTTTTTCCCACTCCGGTGTGGAGATGCACTCAGGTGTAGACCTTAAAGGCAATACAGGGGATGCCATTAAAGCTACCGCTAATGGACAAGTTACATTTGCAGGCTATCAAGGAGATTATGGCTATGTCGTAAAAGTAAGACATAGCAATGGCTACGAAACCCGCTATGCACATCTCGTGCGTACACGTGTGAAAGAAGGACAGCAGATAGAAGCCGGTGAAATTGTCGGATTAATGGGCAGTACCGGACGCAGCACTGGCCCGCATTTACATTACGAGGTTTTGCACCATGATCGCAAACTTAATCCAGAAAAGTTTTTTAGACTTTAAAAAATTCAAAAAAGCTGCCTATAAAGTATAGGCAGCTTTTTTATTCCTAGGCCTCTACAAATTTCTTACCTTTACCTGCATTAGCGAAATCCTGGTCCTTGACCATTTATCCTATTGCTATATGCGCCACCTATCTTTTATACTACTAAGCTTGATGTTAGCGACAAAAAGCTATGCACAAGAAAAGCTTTTTAAAATTCAATATACCCTAGATCTTTCCGAAGCCATACTCAGCGATCCAGAAAGACAGAGCAAAGTCCCCTATAGTACACAGATGGCCGCTCTCGCTGAAGCTTATAGTGATAAGCAAGCGCCACATTATGAGGCTTGGGTCAGCCCCCAACAATTCCGAATACAAAGCCACTTAATGGGCAAAAACATAACCCTTACAAATAAAAGCACAGGAACATCCTTTGATCTCAACCCCACACTTGAACGCTTCAGTCCATCCGATGAACTGTCCCAGGCATATAGCGTGCAACTAATTTCAGACAGCACGAAGTTTATTCAGGGCTACCCCTGTAAGCTTGCCGAAGTTCGTCTTGAGCCGCTGACTGATAGTGCAGAACCTCCTATTAAAGTATGGTACAGCGAAGCAATCCCTGCTGTATATTGGAGCGATTACCCTTACTTACGAGCGCTTTCAGGAGCAGCCCTTGCCATACAGACCGACATAGGCCTTAAGACAATCCAAATACAAGTCATAGCTATGGATAAAAGCCTATTTGAAATACCAACTGATTATAGCCAAGAGCAGTACGAGCTCCAGAGCGAGCCTGAGCTTCCCAAGGATCTAGGTCATGGTTTAAACAGCTATCAAGATGCCCAAAGCCAGTTATTTGGACTAAGCGACAGCAAGCAAAGCCCCTTGACCGAACCCATTTACACAAGCATCCAAGCATTTGTCGGGGAATATGCCATCGTCAACAATGCAGCGGGATTATCCGGCCTTATCAATGTCCAGGGCCTAGAAGTTATGCCTTGCCAATGGTTTTCACTAGCGCTAGACAAAACTGTTCCCCTAGTATTTTTCAGGGAAGAGGACGGCATGGGCATTATGGATATGCAGCAAAAGATTCTTATGCCAGCGAAGTATGAATTTATTTCGCCCTTTAAACATGGGCTATCCGTTTTTAGCCTAGGCAACCAAGATGGCTTAATCAATGCGCAAGGGGAAGTTGTGCTACCCGCAACGCATAGTCAGATTATTGACTACAGTCCACAAGAAGCGATTATTGTCGAAAACAATACCTTCTATACAATTGCCCTTTCCACTGGCATACGTGCAAATCAAGGCTTTGACTACCTCGCCTTATCCAATATACCTGGATTATTTTTAGCCCATAAAAATGGCCTTTATGGCTATGTGGATGCTACAGGTCACACTATAATTCCTTTTAAATTTGTGTATGCATCCGCATTTCAAGATGGCGTTGCAACCGTATTGGAAAAGGAGTCAGATTTAGAATCCCGCTATATCAATTCCAAAGGACGCTACGTAAAAGCCCCTAAGGCCTTGCAATAAAAAGGTAATTAAATCGTGATATTATACAGAAAGAGCAGCTTTATGCGTACTCTTTCTTATTTTTGGGCTATGGCTGAATCTACATACCATATTGCTACCCTCCATCGTGGTCGGTATATGATCTATCTTTTAGTGGGCGTATGCTTGGTGACCGCAATTGTGGCCAGAATTCCCATCCAAGAGATGGTAAAGATTATTATTATCCTACTCAGCCTCCCCGTCCTGCTTTTGCTAAGCACAAAGCTAAGCAAGAACACATCCGACTGGACCATTAAGGACAAGGAAGTTCATATTCTCTTTGCCAACAAACGGACTGAATCTTTCCATATTGAAGACGTCAAATACCTGCGTAATGTCCCCCGCTCAGGAGGCAACCTACTGATGCTCTTCTTTAAACAAGGGAATGCGACTAAGCGCTTCTGGCGAAATAAACTTTTCCAAAGTGACGATGACTTAAACAGTCTGATCCACGCCCTAAAACAAGAAGGCGTAGAGTACTACTACATGTAGCATGCCGCAGGAAATTCAAGAAACTCAATACCCTAACTAACAATACCCTATGCAAATGAAAAATTTACTGTTTATCTCCCTACTCTTACTTTCAACGAGCATCTTTGCCCAGCGCCCTGGCTATTGGCAACAAGCTGTTGATTATAAAATGGACATCGATGTCAACGAAAAAGCCTACCAATATGCAGGCAAGATGACCTTGAAATACAGCAATAATTCTTCACAAGCATTGACGAAAGTATATTTTCACCTATACCTAAATGCATTCCAACCTGGAAGCATGATGGACTATAGACTATCCAATATTGCAGATCCTGATGCGCGCATGACCAACAACCTTGGCACAAAGGAAAAGCCGCAATACCAAAGTCGTATTGCCAACCTTACGCCAGCGCAAATCGGGTATCAAAAGGTTAAAAGCTTAAGCGTTGACGGAGCTCCAGCAACCTTCAAGACAGATGGCACCATCCTGGAAGTGAACTTACCCAAGGCAATCGCCGCAGGCACAACAGCGACCTTCGAGATGACATGGGATGCGCAACTACCCGAACAAATCCGTCGCACAGGCCGAAACTCTAAGGAAGGCGTGGAACTATCCATGGCACAATGGTACCCTAAGATGGCACATTTCGATGATTATGGATGGCACCTTGACGAGTATGTTGCTCGAGAATTTATTGCGCCCTTTGGCAATTTCGATGTTACGATCCATCTAGCTAAAGACTATGTGGTAGGAGCTTCAGGACAACTACAAAACCCATTAGATGTAAAAGGCTATGCTAAAAAAGCCAAGGTAAAAGCCAGCAATGGCAAAAGCACATGGAACTTTAAAGCCGAAAACATACATGACTTCGTATGGGCCGCTGATCCAAAGTTTGTAGTCGACTCTGCAAAAAGTCAAGGAGGCGTAGCCGTTTATACCGTTTACATCCCAAGCAGCCCTGAAGTAATTGCCAACTGGAAAACAGCCTTAGGCCTTTCCACAGAATTTTTCGATTTCTGCTCCACTCGTTTTGGGGCTTACCCTTGGCCAAGCTATGCTATTGTGCAAGGTGGAGATGGCGGGATGGAATACGGTACAGCAACCTTAGTAACAGGCGGCCGTAATATTAAAAGTCTTGTCGGGGTAATCTTTCATGAAGCCGCACACTCTTGGTACCAACACCTATTTGGGATCAATGAGACGGTTGACGAATGGTTTGACGAAGGCTTTACCAGCTATATTGAAGAGCTAGCAAGCCAGTCTCTATTTGAGAAAAAAGGAGCCTTGGAAAGCAATCCCGTAATCGCAGCCTACCGCGCCTATTATAAGCTAGCGCTCTCTGGCAAGGAAGAGCCGATGAGCTTACTAGCAGACTATTACAACAGCAATTATGCCTATAGCAACCAAGCTTACAATAAAGGACAAGTATTTGCGCAGCAGCTCGGCTATATTATTGGGCAGGAAAACCTCAATAAGACTTTCCTAAAGTTTTATGAGCTGTGGAAGTTTAAGCACCCAACTCCGAATGATTTCAAACGCGTAGCAGAAGAAATATCAGGCATTAACCTAAAATGGTACTTTAACCTCTTTATCAATACCACAAGAACCATAGACTATGGCATTAAACAGGTTAGCGATACTGAGATCCAACTTGTCAATAAAGGCGGCATTGCGATGCCTATAGACCTCCTAGTAGAATATGAGGATGGCAGCAAGGAATTGTTCTATATTCCTTTAAGAGAAATGCGTGGTGAAAAACCAATTGAGCAATTTGATGTTTATAAGGAAACAAAACGTACACTATTAGCAGATTGGTTCTGGACCAATCCAAACTATAGCATTCAACTCAAGCAAGCAGCAAAGAAAGTCTCCATAGACCCATCCCTGCGCCTAGCTGATATTGAGTCTAGCGATAATGTTTGGGTTAAAGAGTAAGGAGTAGCTAAAG
>JASLCA010000078.1 GCA_030146225.1 Sphingobacterium sp.
AAGGCGCTGGATTTTATACTTTCTAGCAGCGAAGAGTTTATTGAAGAAGTCGTTATTGTAGGCTATGGCAAACAGAAGAAGACAAATCTTACAGGCTCCATTGCATCTGTAAATGCAGATCAATTAAAAAACATCGCGCCATCTAACCTTTCTAATACACTTGCTGGTCGTGCCGCAGGTATTAATGTAACAAATACTTCAGGGATGTCAGGTGCCTCCTCAAGTCTACGGATTCGGGGGAGCTTTGCAGAGCCTTTGTATGTTATTGATGGAATTGCACGTGACAAAGCCTCCTTTGATGCATTAGAAGCAAATGAGGTGGATCAGATGAGCTTCTTAAAAGACGCAGCTACTGCAGCAGTTTATGGTACAAGAGCCGGCAACGGGGTTGTAATTGTTACGACAAAAAAAGGTACGGCACAAGCACCTGTCTTTAATGTTCAAAGTAATTATACCTTTGGAGCACCTACCCAGACGCTCTTGGCAGATATTACCACAGCAGCAGATGAGTTAACCTATCAAAATCGTGTTTCTAGATTCCAATGGGAAAATGGGGATCAGAAAACACCTTGGGTAGCACCCAATGGTCAAGCTGAATTTGACTATTTTAAGGATAAAGCTTATCGCGTAAATGATGAAATTTGGCAGAACCCTTTTAGTCATAGACAATCAATCTCTGTAGCAGGCGGGAATGATAGAATTACCTATTATAATCTGGTCAGCTATCGTAAAGAAAATGGATCTTATAAATCCTTGTCACATGAGAAATTCAATCTTAGAAGCAACGTCAGCGCACGTATTTCTGACGACTTTACCGTAGATGTAAATATAGCGGCTACGCAAACCAATTCTAAACGGTTTTATTGGCCTTTTAGCACCTCTGGGGATGATGCGGACTTTGATGTATCCGATTTTTATCGGGTAACATTTAACTGGCCCAAGATGTATCCCTTCTATTTAAATGCAGATGGTTCTCCTAGCAATACCCCTACAGCCTACCCTGTTCAGACGCCCATGGGTAGCTGGCAAGCATGGAATGTTATTGATCAAGTTATTGGAGAGCGTTATATCGATAGAAAGGTAAGGCAAGTCAACCCAATTTTGACCTTAAACTATAAATTAGACAAGTTAATTGAAGGCTTATCGACCAAGGTTGTAGGCAGTTATATTGCGGAAGACTACATGCGTAAGCGCTATATGACTTTTCAAAAAAACTATACCTTTACATCCCTAAATCCTGATGGAAATCGGTTTATCCCCGCTCCTCCCTCAGAAGATAAAGTAAATATATTCACCTTTAGTCAAGCCCAACCATTTCTAGACTATTCGCCTCAACGCGATTGGGAATATCAATTCAACTGGTTTTTAGATTATGGGCGTAAATTTGGAAAACATTCGGTCAATGCCTTGCTTGTCTATGAGCAATTTAAGTCGGGCGGAACTTATGTCAATTCACGAGCGGAAAGCCCAATTTCTAGTTTAGACCAAATGTTTATCTACCCCACCGATCGGAACTTTAGATCCACATCAGCCAATGAGTTTGTAGATTCAAGAAGGGCTGTTATTGGACGTGGAAATTACAATTATGCCGATAAATACATAGCAGAATTCTCTTTCCGCTATGATGGTTCCCCCTTATTTCCAGGGGACAAGCGTTGGGGATTTTTCCCATCCTTTTCTGGAGCATGGCGGGTCTCCGAGGAATCCTTCTTTTCGGGCATAAAAAGTACATTCAATGAGTTTAAACTGCGAGGTTCTTATGGAACCACCGGAAATGATCTGAATGTAGCAGCTCAAAAAATTGGACAATTCTTGTATCAGGAAAAGTATGCCCCCTCAGGAGGCTACATGTTTGGGGATCGCTATTACAACGGCATTGCCTATGGCTCAACCCCTTCTCAGAATCTTACTTGGACAACTTCAAAGAGCTTTAACTTTGGTACAGATTTCGGACTGTTAAACAATAAGCTAAGTGGTAGTATAGACGTATTCAACCGGAAAGAAACAGACATACTAGGAGGCAGAACCCTCACAATTCCAGACAGCTACGGACGGACGCTCGCTCCTGAAAACTATGCCGCTCGGACTTACAAGGGCGGAGAATTTTCGCTTAATTGGAATGATCGTATAGGTGAGTTCTCCTACGGCATTATGGCAAATATGGGCTATGCAAAAGACAGATGGGACATTTATGATGAGGAACCTGCTTATGCAACTGATGGCTTACAAAATTTTAGATCCCGAATAGGACGCCCCGAAAACCGTATTGTAGGCTTGGAGGTGATAGACATCGTGCGAACCCAAGATCAACTTGATCAATTAAAAAGCCAAGGCTTTAAAACCTATGGCCGAGATCCATACCTAGGAATGCTCTTGTATAAAGACTCCCGCGGAGCAAATTATGCTGAAGGTGCAGATGGTAAAATTGATGACAATGATATGCAATTACTATCCGAGAACAATACCCCTCGCATTAATTATGGCTTTGGTTTGAATGCCAGCTGGAAAGGCATCTCTGTCTCGGCATTGTTCCAAGGAGTACTAGCCTATGATCGTATTATCAGCAATCAAGAAGGCCCTGGAATGCGTCAACATGGAGGAAACTTCCGCCCCTATTACCCGATATGGACTGGTGATGTATGGACACCCGAAAATCCAGGAGCAGCTTATCCACGAGTAGTAGGATCAAATTGGGAAGAATCTGGATCAAATGCATCCTCCTTCTGGATTCGGAATGGCGCATATCTTAGACTGCGTGACTTAAATGTTTCGTACAGCCTACCGATGCGCGTGACCGAGCAGATGAAAATCAAAGGAGTCAGTGTTTTCTTTAATGGAACGAACCTATTTGTTTTCTCAGCTATGAAAGAGTTTCATGATCCAGAACAAAAGATGTATGATTCCTATCCTGTGATGAAGACATTTACTTTAGGCTTAGATGTTAAATTTTAATTGAACGTACTTATGAAAAAGATATTTTATCCCCTTATCGCCATCCTTCTCGCCAACTCATCTTGTAAAGACGTCCTGAATATAGACGACCTGAATGCTTTGGAGGAAAATAAAGTTTGGAATGACCCAAATCTAGTCAATGCTTACTTAGCTAATATCTACCCCATGTTTGGTAATTGGAATGCCAATGCGGATGCCAACTCGGAACAACTTATTGGAATCACCTTTCCCTTGGATGCGATTACAGTAAACAATGGAGCATACAAGGCCTGGGACTATACAACTATAAGAAAAATCAACACCGCTATATTAAAAGTCTCCGAAAGCAAAACGCTAACTACAGATTTAAAGAATGAAGTAATCGGACAAGCTTTGTTTATGCGCGCATACATGTACTTCAACATGGTAAAATATCATGGAGGAGTGCCTTATATTACCATTCCACAGGATCTAAAAACGGATGATCTGCAAACCCCTAGAAACAGTACGAAGGAATGCTTCGATTTCATAATCAAAGACCTTGACCAAGCACTGGGATTATTGCCAGAGACAATTGCAAAAAGCTCTTCTTCCTACGGAAAGATAGATGGTAACTTTGCCCTAGCTTTTAAAGCCAAGGTTCTCTTGTACAAAGCCTCACCACAGTTTAACCCATCCAACCCCTTTGATAATAGCTATTGGAAAGAGGCACATACCGCCAATAAATTAGCCTATGAACAATTACAAAAAAACGGCTATGCACTTACTCCGGATTATTACAATATAGCCTTACAAGAAAAGGGACCTGAAGTTGTATTTGCTGTAATAAACACCTACCCAAATAAAGTAGCAAACTATGACAATGGCGTACGCCCTGGCTCAGAAAGTCGCGGAACAGCGAGTTCAGTACCTGCCTGGGATTTTGTAAAAGCATTTCCGATGAAAGACGGAAAGCTATATTCGGACCCAGCTGGTAAATACCATAAGAGTGATGCAGCTTTCACGCAGTCCTATTGGGAAAATAGAGACCCGCGCTTTAATAAGTCCATAGTCTGGAATGCCAAGCCTTACGAGGTATCAGGCAAGGTAGGGAAACGTCAATACACCTCTGTTGGGTTAGCCGCCGACTTAGACAATTTTGGAATTAATCCTAAGGCAAAGACCCCTTCGGAAAACTTAAATAGGTATAGCGGATTTTTTATCCTAAAAAACTCAAAGCTATCCCTCAAGCAGACAGAAGTAGAAACACAATATGATGTGGACTATGTTTTGATGCGTTATGCAGAAGTAATGCTAAACTATGCTGAAACCGCAAATGAGCTTGGAGAGCTAAACACTGCAATGGAAATCCTAAGGCAAATAAGGTCACGTGCCGGCCTAGAAGTTGGGTCAGATGGAAACTATGGCCTTACGGCAACAACACGCTCAGAGATGCGAGAAGCCATACTTGCAGAAAGAAATATTGAATTCTGCTTTGAAGGTCATCGCTTTTGGGATCTTAGA
>JASLCA010000095.1 GCA_030146225.1 Sphingobacterium sp.
TAATAAGGAATACTAAACTGATTTTTTTATGAAAAAGATACTAGAAATTGTACTGTTTACGCTGCTGAGACTGCACCTTACCTCCTGTGGGGATGTGGATATTATCTCGCCCCCTGGGCCGGTTGGTCTCAGTGCTTATAATGAGTGGGTTAAGGGCGTTAAGGCGGGTGATATATCATGGGGCTCAGGTACGGATCTGGGGAATTTCTTTAAATTTCTGAAAGGCGAAAAAGGAATAGCTGGGGCAAGTGCATATCAAGTATGGCAGGAATATATAAAAACTGGTACCGTTGAACACCCGCAAATACCAGGTGCTAAATGGGATCCTACTAAAAATGAAGCTGCTGATTTTTACAGCTTTCTGACGGGGGCTCAAGGGGATGCGGGGCTTACGCCTCATATCAACGCGAAGGGGAATTGGCAGATTGGAAATAGGGACACTGGTATAGTCGCTAAAGGAAAAAACGGGCAGGCAGGGGTTCCTGGGCAGCCTGGGGTTCCTGGTGCAGATGGCTTAGCGGGTAGTACTGTTAAGATTGGGGTTAATGGGACTTGGGAAATAGAGGGGCTAGATACAGATATTTCAGTCCATGGCAAGGATGCCGCAGCTGGCTTAGCTGGGATGTCAGCTTATGAAATATGGACAACAGAGGTTGCTGCAGGAAATATTAAAGACAAGCAGGGAAATCCTTGGCCTGTAGGAAGCGTGAGTTTGGGTGATTTTTGGAATTACTTAGCTTCAGAGCCACCTGTGGGAAAGCTTCCTACGCGCATTAAATTTATTAAGTCCGAAGTTCGGCCTACGGATCTTAGTATCGAGGTTTTTGAGTTTGAAACAGAACCTGAGGCAGACGTAATGATGGAATCAGGTAGTATTAGAATAGTAGGTAAAGCTGATGAAACAGGTAAATGTTTTATTTCATATCCAAATGATATGGCTGGCAATACCCCCGTGTTTGCGACCGCTTTAAAGGCTGGCAAGGCTGAATCGCCTAGATTGCTGCTAGTGGTCAAAGCACATTCGCCATATTTTCAATTAGCGGATAATGCTATTTGGTTGGATGAAAATGATGATGAACTAGCTGAAGCGCAGGGGGAGTATAGACCACATGATGAAATTCCTTTTCTTTTTTTAAGAAATTCAGTTTCAAAACATTATAAGGTTAGGGTGAACATTGATTTAGCAAATGTTAAAGAAATATTGGTTTATGCTTCAGGGGCGGCTTGGAATAATTTCTTTTTTTATTATGATAATCCAGAGCGTACAAAAGGACATGTTCTTTTATGGAGAACTACTACTACTGATCCTGATGGAACTGGTGAAAATCTAATTACGTTTCGTATTATTAACACAAAAGATGTTGCTATTCATAAACAGCTTCGGATAAAAACAACCTATTAAATGTTATGCGTTTCCTGTTTTAAAGGGCTTAAAAAAATATTTACATGCTATGGAATAGCGTTTGTTTAAAGATAAAAGTATGATGAGAAAAGTTTTAAGAATATTAGTCTTGTTGTATACAGGGCTACAGTTCAGCTCATGCGGGGATGTAGATATCTTATCACCCCCAGGACCAGTAGGTCTTACTGCGTATAAGGAATGGGTAAAGGCGGTTGCGTCTGGCGAGGTAGCGTGGACATCAGCTACGGATCCTGCCAATTTCTTTAAGTTTTTAAAAGGCGAAAAGGGAGAGCCTGGGGCTCAGGCTTTGGATATATGGCAAGCATATATCAAAACTGGTATGGTGGACAACCCGCATAAGCCCGGTTCTAAATGGGATCCTAATAAAAGCACAGCAGCAGATTTTTATTATTTCTTAACTGGGGCTAAAGGGGAGGCCGGAATGGTGCCGCATATTAATCAAATAGGTCATTGGCAGATTGGGGATAAGGATACAGGTATACCAGCTAAGGGTAAAGATGGAGAGTCTGGGCAGCCAGGGCAGCCAGGAGTCCCAGGATTGCCGGGTAAGGCTGCTGATGAGGTAATCATTGGACTAAATGGAAACTGGGAGATTTCGGGAGTTGACACGGGGATTTCAGCAACAGGAAAGTCAGGGTTAACTGGTGCGGATGGCAAATCTGCTCTCGAACTATGGATTGCAGAAGTTAGGGAAGGGAATATTAAAGATTCACAAGGTACGGTATGGCCTTCTACACGTATTAGTTTGGGGGATTTTTGGGATTATTTAAGTGGAGGCTTAGCTATAGCTATTGAAAACACGCTCCTAAAGCTTGTTCGTTCGGATGTTGATCCCCAGGATGATCAGTATGAGGTTTTTGAATTTCTGACGGATCCTGGAGCAGTAGTAACTATGCAGTTTGCACATGAACTTGTGAGCGCGACGGCAGATGAAACTGGAAAATGTGTTTTGCGTTTTAAGAATAAGCAAGAAATTGATATCCCTGTACTAATAACGGCCTTGAAAACTGGTAAAAAGGAATCAGTTAGTTTATTATCAGTCGTTAAAATTAGACAACCTTATTTCAGGTTTTCTGAAACAGTGATCTGGTTGGATGAGGATGATAATGAAATGGCTCTACCTAATGGAGAATTTAGGCCTAACGATGAGATACCTTATCTTCACTTAAAGTCAAAATATGATGAGGAGTACAAAGCTGTCGTTACTATGGAGTTTGCTAATGTAAAAGAAGTGGTTTTTCGAAGTGTCACTGAGCAATTCTTTAGTGATAAATTTGAATGGAAGAATACGGAGTTAACAAAAGCTACGCTGACATTTAAAACAAATTCTTATTATCGTTGGCTAAAACCCGAAGGAACATTGTTTCTTTTTCAAATCATAGGCTTGAATGATGTAGTCAATTACAAGTATTTTAGAGTCGTAATATGGCCATAGTGTACATGTTTTATAGGTTTTTGTTAAAGCTGCTAACCTTATCGGTTAGCAGCTTTTCATATTAGAAAAAAGTTTAGCTAAGAACCTTATTATATAGGGTTTTTATTTTTTTGCCTCATGAATATAGTGTTGTATTCTTTTGATTATTAATATTTTAATCCTTAAAGTTAAAGCAGTTAACTTGTTAATGCTGTATTAGCTTGTGACTAACACAGCTATTTGATTTTTAGATTACCTGTTTTAGAAGTAGTTCGAATTGCGTAGGCAAAATTATAATTAATATTTAATTATATGAAAAACAACTCACAGTTGCAGTCTTATTGATAACGGAGGCACATGGCGAGTACCGTCCAAACGCTAATCCAGCATTCTTATCATTACGTGATAGTAGAAGGGGTTATACTGCTAGAATACCTTTTGAAGCCAAAAATATACAAGATGTGGTTCTGATAGGTGGCAATTCGAGTAATGCATCAACACTGAAGCGCCACTAATCGATATGATTATTTCTTTTTCTTATTAAGAAAACAATTGTCGCTTATTAAGTGTTTTATTATGAAAAGGTTTTTTATCAAATGAATTGCAGCTTTAACTCATGGCTTCTCATAGCGGCTACAACAAGTTAGCCGACCACAAT
>JASLCA010000106.1 GCA_030146225.1 Sphingobacterium sp.
TCGCCATAATGGTACTCTTATCAAAGTCAAAATTGATATTGGAGAAAAGTAAAAACAAGGAATCACATTCCTCAACCCGCTCCTTAACCAGCACAACTTCCTTAAAGACCTCTACAGGCACCTCTTTGGTAACGATTTTCTCTACATACTGGATTTCTGGAACTCGAACCACTTCCGCAGCAGTCTTCATTGCCTTCGTACTTCCAAAGCGGTACATAATGCGGGCTGTAGCATGTGGAAAATTTAAGCGTTTGCTGGTAAAGTTGGTCAGGTACTCGCCTTGTATCCCAAAGCCTACATGATCGTTAAACCAACTGTTAATACCAAAGCCAAATGCTACTGGAAAGAAATCTTTCTTCGTATCCGCCTTCGAATTGAACTGATCAGTATGCGACCAGCTTAAGAAATCACCTTGGAAGTTTTCCAACTCGCTCTTACGAATCACATAAAAATCCTTATGGTAATAATTAACCCCTATCCGGAAGTAAGGCTCCACGTACTTACGCTTAAACAAGGGCGTAAGCCTAAATTGTATCCCAGGCCCCACCATGCTAAACATCTTATTCGTTTCCCTTCCTAAATCAGCCTCCGAAAAGGTCTTTACAGCACCTACTGAACCCTGCAAGTCCAAGTAAAACCAATGGTTAAGCTCTCGGGCAACATATAGATTACCCCCGAACATCACATCCCGAAGCTTTAGCTTGTAATGATCACCTTCCGCAGAAGACTTATAGTTTTGAAAGTTTACCCGACTTAAGAATTGCATATCTAAGCCGATACCTATTTCCGTGGACTTCTTATAATCCTCGCTTTGATTACTTGCTGTCTGTCCCTGTACCAAGCCGTAGCAGAGTAGACTTAGTATCGATAGTGTATGTTTTATTTTCATGTTATATAATTGTTTATTTATGCAAAATACTAAGGCGCAACTTTAACTTTAATCTCCTTAAAACTAACCGCATCATTTAAGCCTATAATGTGAAATATAAAATTACCTTCATTGTTAATACCATAATCATATTCATTGGCCCAAAATGTTACTGTTGCCTTTGTCTTCTCTGGATTATTCCATTCAAATGAAAAGTTAAAATTTTGAATATCCCAACGCATAAAAATCGCTTCTTTAACATTTCCAAATTCAATAGGAACTATCACCTTATATTTTTCATCAAAATCAGCTTTCAAATAAATATACGGGATCTCATCAAAGGGCCTGTATTCCCCATTGGGGGTATCCATCTCCTTGCCATCCTCATCTAACCAGATAAGTTTTTCAGGCAGCTTAAATAAAGGAACGGTAGTACGAACAACCAATAGTAAACTAGCAGATTCATTTTTACCAGCCTTCAATGCTGTAGCTAGTACAGGCCTATCTTTTTTCTCATTATTTGTAAAACGCACAAAACACTTTCCTGCAACACCTGCAGTGCCAGTCGCAAGCACATCCCCGTAGCGCATCGTGACAACTGCTCCTGGATCAGTTTCAAACTCAAAAATATCATGAGTGAAATCATCAGGGTCTTGCAAAGAGTTAATAAATTTCAATGGGGTAGTTTCCTTCGGCATAACTAAGCCTCCACTTAAATAATACCAGAAATCAGCTAAGCTATTATTTCCGGTAGGCCATACTGTTCCTTCCTTATCTTTTATAAATCCAGCAGCAACTTCTGCATTCCATATTTCAAAGGCTGACTTGCCATCCGAGCCCTGCACACCATCCTTTGGTACGGCAGGAATACCCGAATCCAGACCATTGATTTCCCAGTTTCCATTAAGTCCAATTTTCACTTTATCACCGTCGTTTCCATCGGGTCCTGGAGCTCCAGGTTGACCAGGGAGTCCAGAATGTCCATCAATTCCGGCTGCAGCTATGCCCGTATCCTTATCTCCAATCTGCCAATTACCAGCCGCGTTAATATGCGGTGTAATTCCTGCATCCCCTTTAGCACCACTCAGAAAATAATAGAAATCTACTTGTGAATTTTTGGCGGGATCCCATTTAGAGCCAGGCTTATGCGGATTATCAACTGTACCTGTCTTGATTAATTCTTTCCAAACATCAAAAGCATTAGACCCTGGCTCCCCCTGCTCGCCTGTAAGGTATTTGAAAAAGTTAGCCAAATCAACGGCAGCTGTCCATTTTATTTCCCCAGACTCAACGGCCTTTACCCAGGCTTGATAAGCACTTAAGCCAGAAGGTCCTGGAGGTGACATTATTTCCAGATCATCACAGGAGCTCAAATGCAACAATAGCATAAACAACACTGTAATAGATAAAAATCTTCTCATAAGAATAAAATTAAGATAGCTACAATAATTAACTACATATTAATACAATTAACTACCAAGAAGTGTTTTAGAAAATCACTATTTTTTTTATTAACTACAAACTAAAAAAGCGGCTAACCTAAATGGCTAGTCGCTTTCAAAACACGTTTACAATTATAAAGCCTTAAAAACCTAGGGCAACTTATTCCAATACTCTTTATTCTTAATTAATTCAATGGTCACTTTCCGATCCCCTTCGCGGGCATTCGCTGTTTCACTAGCAGGCATACTCGCAGCATGCATACCTACCCCGCGGCTTTTCAGCATCTGTCTAGATACACCTCTAGCTAGCAATGCATCCTTAATCGCACGCGCACGTTCTTCCGATAAGTTCATATTATAACCTGCAGCCCCTTTTTTATCCGTGAAGCCTGTAATTAGGAAACGCTGCTCATCCATCTTCTTCAAAATAAGCGCAGCATCATCCAACACCCTATTAGAACTCGCCATAATGGTACTCTTATCAAAGTCAAAATTGATATTGGAGAAAAGTAAAA
>JASLCA010000121.1 GCA_030146225.1 Sphingobacterium sp.
TCTAACTATTCGGGACCTAATCCAGAGTTGGTCACCTCTACAGGCTATGATCGAACGGACGGGTACCCTACAGCACGTAGTTATGTGCTGGGAATAAGTCTACAATTCTAAAGCGATACTATGAAAGCGATAAGAAAATTAAGATACCTGAGGCTGAGCCTCCTCGCATGCCTACTTTCAACGGCATTAAGCTGTCAAAAGTTTTTAAATGTAGAACCTATTGATAGTCTTTCTGGGAATAATTTTATGAAGAACCAAGCCGATGCGGAGAGTTTTACCTTGGAAATGTATAGGCTCTTTCGGATGGGGATTGGGATTGAAAGACCTACTATGTTGGCTGGAGACTTACGCCATGCACCAGTTGTCAGGACGGGGAGTTACCCTTATAGACGCGACATCCCACTTATTGCAAATGGGCAGATCAGAACCTTGCTCAACACCCAGCGCTTGGATTCAGACTTGGTAAATACCTTTTGGGTATCGCATGTACTATGGAATAGGATGGATGACTGGACGCCTGCTTATAAAGTTATTCAGACCGCAAATATATTGTACGATCGGGTTCCTGGTATAGCTGAAAACACAGGTTCTAGCAGTTCTAGCTTGGTTAACCACTACCAGGCTGAAGCCGTGTTTATGCGTGCGATGACCTACTTTATCTTAATCCGTCAATTTGCTGATGTACCTTATTTTACGCAAGCCTATAATAACAGTCCCTTGCCGCGAACATCCCATCTGGAGGTGGCTCGGCGTTGCTTAGAAGATCTTGAGGCGGTAAAGAATAATTTGCCATGGGCATATTCGGACCCCGCAAATAGAGGCGTGCGCGCAAATCGGGGGGGAGCATTGGCCTTAATGATGCACCTAAATATGTGGTGCGCAGGCTTTGATGAGGCAAATGCCGCGCATTATTATCAAGCAGTGGATGAATTGGGGGATGAACTTCTATTTGTAGGCGTAGAGCAGGAAAAGGCTTATGAGCTTTTGCCTATAGAGCGGACTGCGGAAATATTTAACGGACGATCCCGAGAAGGCCTTTTTGAAATACCTACCAATCCAAATTATGCGGATCCTAACACCTCTTCAGGTACCGAGCAGATCCAAAACTTTAGAAGACATTTTGTAGGGCATGTATTGCATGCACCGTACTTTATCTTGAATCAAGATAGATTTAAGAGCGAGATGGCCTATGAACCTTCCTATATGAATAGAATTTATCCGATTGAAGAAAGTGATGGGCGAAAGCTAGCTTGGTTTAGAAACAATCCCGACATGTATGCTGGCAATGAGAGCTTCTTGTTTTTTAAGTTTTTCAACTTTGCCTATGGTGAGGAGAATACCCCGCAATCTGTTGGCTATTCCCAGATTGTTTTCCGACTAGCCGATGCGATTCTCTTGCAGGCTGAAGCCTTGCATAATATGGGGCAGGAGGAGAAGGCTATTGAACGCTTGAATAGGGTTCGTGTACGGGCACAGGCGGGCACCTATCCTGGCTTTAACAACTATGATACAAAGCTCGGGGATGCCATTTATTGGGAGCGATGTAAGGAGTTGATGGGTGAGGGGCATTACTATTATGATCTGATCCGTACCCATAAGATCTTAGATGTTGAGTACTGTTGGAACCCCATGAGCTATGCGGCTTTCTTACAAGATGCTTGGGCTTGGCCTATACACCCTAAGGCCTTGACTAATAATCCGCATATGAGGCTTAATAATTACTGGGAATAAAAATATTTTTGATATGAAAAAGTATATATACTATGTAATGGTATCTTTTTTAGGGATTATAGCCTGTAATAAAGATAATTACTTTGTCGATTCTGGAATACATGACCCCAACTTTAAGGGGAGCCTTATGGAGTATTTGGATAGTAAAGCCCAACGGCCTATAGACCCCTTTGATACCTTAGTGCAGGTGATTCGCTTTGCAGGCTTGGAAGAAACCTTAAGCAAGGAGGATATTACATTTTTCGCTCTCCCCGACCCCTGTATTAATAAGGCCATAAAGGATTTGAATCTATCGCTCTACTTTATGGGCCATGATACCGTTCGCGCCTTTCAAGAAGTTAAGCCCGAGGTCTGGCGTTATTTCTTGACGCAGTATATGATTAGAGGGGATTATGGGCTTATAGACATTCCCCAAGTGGATACACTTGCATTATTTGCTTTTCCAGGACAGCTTTATCAGACTTTAAATACGGAGGAACCCTTAAATGTGGGGGTTGTATACCATGATTTAAAGAATGAAGGCTCAACCATTAAATACAAAGGACCTAGACAGCTTTTAATCTCCTATATCCCAGACTTTGCAGAGCCCAAAAAAGGCTGGTACAATACCTTTATTTCCTCTGCTAATATTAAGCCGTACAATGGTAGGGTCCACGTTGTAAACTATAACAGGCATACCTTAGGTTTTAAATCCTATCGATTTGTTCGAATGGCAATGGAGTACGGTATTGACTATTTAACTGATTAATATAATGAAAAGTATACTATATAATTTAGCCCTCCTCCTGGGACTCTTGCTGCTTAGTGTGTCCTGCAAAGACGCATTATTGTATGGGCCAGACCCCTATTCCGGAGGTAAGGAAGGTCCTGAAATACGATTTTCCGATGAGCTTCCGAGCCCAAGTCAAGGCCGGGCAGGGACAAAGATGATTTTCAAAGTCAGGGGGGCGGAGCTTTATAAGGATAGGCTACAGTTCCTGGTAAATGGCTTGGAGGCTACGGTTCAGGAGGTTACTGACTCAAGCCTGACCGCGATATTACCTGCACATGTAAGCACAGGAGGAACCAGCCTAGTGGTAGATGGACAGATTTATATGGGGCCTATCTGTAGGATTATTGGCAAGCTGCAGCTGGATCCAACCTTTAATGCAGGGACGGGAACAAATGCAAGTATTTATTGCATTAAACAACTTGCTAATAAACAGGTTTTTATAGGTGGTTTCTTTACCGATTACAATGGGAATGGGGCCTCGTCCAGGATAAATGGGATTGCTCGCATTACCGAGAATGGCAGTTTTGTAAGAGGAATGTCCTTTGGCTCTGGGGTGATAGGAGGATCTGTGGTAAATATACATGAACTAAATGATGGCAATTTATTACTGTCAGGTAATATCTTAAATTATGATTCTGTAAAGCTCGTTAGCAATATTGTCAAGATCAGCCGATCAGGGGCGCTCCTGCGGGAAGCTGTGAATATTCTAAACATTACAGATGATCCTTCTAAAAGCACGCTGCGGGTCCCTGTATTTAATGGGGGCACGAGTTTAGGCATTTCAAAAACCTTTGTTCACAACAATACCGTTACAGCGATCGGCGGTTTTAATGCTTATGTGGATCGCTATTATCTGCGCTCCACCTATGATAATATCCTAACCGGATTTTTTACGGTGGGTTCTATCGTGCGGATGCATATGGATGGCAGTTTAGATGAATCATTTAATATCAACAAAGAAGTGGTTCCTAAGCTTGCCGAAATGGGCTTTCAAGGTTATCTATTTGATGGCAGTGTACAAGTCGATGGAAAGCTTGTGTTAGTCGGCATGTTTAATAGGTATAATGATAAGCCCGTAGCCGGAAATATCCTGCGGCTAAATACAGATGGAAGTCAAGATGCCAGCTTCCAAGTAGGTTCTGGAGCCAATAATATTATTACCAAGCTAGTAGCTAGCCGAGATAAGGAGAAATATTATCTCACAGGAACATTCACCAGCTTTAATAATATCCCAAATACCGGATTGCTGCGGATGCTGAAGGATGGCACGCCTGATCCAACTTTTAAAAACTTAGGCTTCTCAGGCGGAAGCCCCGATTTTATCTATGAATTATCAAATGGGCTATTGCTGGTGACAGGCTCTTTTAAGAAATACAATGGCGTCATCCGGGAAGGGCTATGTATACTAAATGCCGAGGGGGAACTTGTCGATGCATATAATAATACAGGCAAACTGGATGGGGTTGTATTTGATGCGCTTGAAGGGAAAAATAGCTTAGGCCAAGCTACCCTAACCCTCGTGGGAAATATCGCACACTTTGATGGTAAAAGCAATATTGGAAATATTATGCGATTAACGATTATGGATTAAATAAAATCAATTATGAAAGCTAACTATATACCTATTTTTTTAAAAGCCTTCCTAGGCTACAGCTGCATAGTGTTAGGTTTTCTTTCTT
>JASLCA010000128.1 GCA_030146225.1 Sphingobacterium sp.
TCTTCCCTTCCGCATCGAACAGGCTGGTCATTCCTACTTTTTTACCAATAATTCCTGACATGTTATATATTAATTAATTAAACGTCCTTCGAAGCAGTAGGGCTTCGCTCAAGACACACTATTCCCATTAAAGGGACTGCAAAAGTACAAAGATTTTTATAACTATCAAAGAGTTAGCGCATTATTTTTTAAAAAACTTTTATCGACAAGGGTTATCTTTTTAAACAAATCGAAAGTAAGCCTAAATTACTTCGAAAAAAAGCTACTTCTCGGTAAGGAAAAACAGCCTCTCTTTCTATTAAATAAACATTTATTGCTTTATAACCGCTTCTTGATCCAACATCCGTTGATAGCGTATCAGTGCCTCAACATAGTAGTAATCAGCATAAGTAAGGGGCACATCGACCTCTGTTTTATGTGGAATTGAGCCCACACTATGCTGTAAGATATACCCACCGTTACTTCCATAAGCAGCCTTATAGGGCGCAGCTGACAAGGATAGCAGCATCTGTTCAGCCTTCGCTAAATAATAGCTAGCCTCCTGCTTTCCTGTATAAAGGCGCAGCTCCAACAAGGCAGAAGCCACAATCGCAGCCGTAGAAGCATCCCTAAAATCTTTCTGCGCATAGTATTTACTAGCCGAGGTCAACTGATTTTGATCAAAATCCCAATAAGGCACCAGGTCCTGAGGTAGATTTGGATGATTTAAGTAAAACTTCGCAATCCCCTGCGCCTGCTTTAAGTAAGCCTTCTCCCCCGTCTCCCGATACAGCATGGTATAGCCATACAGCGCCCAAGCCTGCCCTCTAGCCCAGGCCGATTCATCAAAGGCACCCTGCGCAGTCTTCTTGGCAAGCACCTCCCCATCAACAGGGTTATAGTCTACCACATGGTAGGAGCTAAAATCCTTACGAAAATGATTTTTCAAGGTGCTGTTGGCATGAACCTTAGCAATCTCCGCAAACTGACTATCCCCAGTAAGCTTGGTAGCCTGAGTCAGAAACTCCAAGTTCATCATATTATCAATAATCACCGGATAAGTCCAAGGCTGCCCATCCCAGTTCTTTCCGCCATCCCAAGACCGTATAGTCTGCGTGCTTTCCTTAAACCGACTCGCCAAGGAAGCAGCCCCTGTGGCCAGTATTGGCACATAGCGCGCCGAATCCCCAGTCAAGCGCAAGGCATTCCCAAAACTACAGAATAACATAAAGCCCAGATCGTGCGTCCCCTTATTGTCTTTCTCCTTTTGTAAATACTGGAGCTTACTTTGCGCAATAGCCAAGAGCGCTGGATCAGCCGTTGCCTCATAGAGGTAGAGGGCCGTGCCTGGATAAAAGCCCGAACACCACCAAGACGTACCCCAGTTGACATGCTTACCATCCTTAAAGCTGGTCGGAATATCGGACTCCGCTATCTGCGATTCAAGAAACTTTAATTGCTTAGCAGCTGCTTGCAACTGCTCGCTTACAAACTGCTTTTCGAGCTTTAACTGAGGCTGCTGTGCACAGAGCGGATTCGTGATTAATCCACAAAGAAGCAGACTGCCAAATAGTTTTTTTATCGTTTTCATAAGAAGAATAACATTAATAAGTTACATAATAATCCTTAGGGAAAACCTCCCCAGCAAAAATCTTCTGGGAGGTCCACTTCTCCGCCTTGCAAGTCCAGAAGGCATCATCTGCGGGCAGCCCTAAAGGCAAGAATGAAAGGGAAGCTACGTACATAGAGCCCGCATTGGTATAATAGTCCGCCAAGTTTGACTGGGACTCGCCCACTACCCCCATGCTTAACCAGCCCGAGGCGCGGATCGTACCAGGCTTAAAAACATGCCGAAGAACCGCAGTCAGTCCCGCGCGCACCTGCCCCATACTCATATCAGCTGGCAAGCTATTGTCCAACACCAGCGCGGCCAAAGGCTGAAAGGCTGCATTCCTATAGGTAGAGGATCTGCCTACAACCAGAAAATAACCTTCAGGGGAGATCATCCGCTCTAGATGATGCGCATAGCGCTGCATACGCTTGTAGGCACGCTCGTAAAGCTGAGCGTAGGCTGGGGCCACTGCAAGACAGGCCCTCAAAGACTCCACCTGCATGCAATGAATCACATAGCCGTTATAATGATCAAAGCTAAAGCGCTCCCCATCACTGTACCAACCATCCCCAACATACCAATCTTGATCAAATTTTTGTACAGCATAATCAATCCGCTCAAGTGCATATGCCGCACCAATGCTACATAAGAAGGCTTCGCACATAGCACCAAACAACAGCCAATTGCTTTCATTGGGCTTAATGCGGCGCAGCAACTTAAACTCTTCAATTACTTGCGCCTTTGTCAGTTCCGGCAGAGGCTCCCACAATGCTTGAGGCGCACGCATAAAGGCTTGTGCCAGATGTGCTGCATCCACCAAGGTCTGTGAAGAGGGCCCTCGCCAGGTAAAATAATCTGGAGAAGATGGATTTACCCCATGTTGTATGCCCAGCAAAGCTTGCTCCCGCAACTGCTTGCGCAATTGCCCCTCCGCCGTATTATCATCTGGCAACGCCAGCCAAGGAGCCATGCCTGCCAAAAGACGTGCAAATGCTTCTAAGTAACCTACAGCGGAATCTCTCGAGTCAAAGCTGGGGCTGACTTCCATCGGCATCTCCGCACGAAATCGCTGGACACTAATACGACTGAGGATAGGCGAGGCAATCTCCGACAAAAGGGATACCCAGTAGGCTCGATCTTTAGCTCCCGTATCAGCATAGCTGACCGCTGAGCCTGCCGCGCGCATAGTACTCGGAAGCATAGCCAGCAGCCCACCTGCTGAAAAAAGCTTGAACAAGGACCTTCTTTTCATAATTTATAATTAGGATTCCTTTTCAAGAAAGGAATAAATTTTACAATTCAAGCAATTGCCGACTATTTCTTTTAGGCTAAAAATAAATCAAACGATTGTATAACAACATCTTTACAAACCAAAAGCGCAACCGTCCCTGATCCTTCCGTAAACTCCAGGATTGCATCCTGCCCAGGAAGTCTCCCTGCTTTGCGCCTTAACTTGGGGCTACACGCAGGGATTAGTTAAGGCATATAAGGTGTCCATACCACAATATTCACGCCCCATATTTACCCCAATTTAAAACAATAACTACAGATTTCAGCTATACGGACCTCCCAAAGCACGATAACGTTTTCAATTACCCAGGCAGCATCCTTAAACAAAAATAGCCTGCCCTTTGCTAAAGGCAGGCTATGGTATAGCTGAATCGTATGCTTAATATTGACCTGTATTCAACATCACCAATGTACAGGCTTCAACAGGCTCAATAGCCGCTTCTTCCAACAGCTGCTTAAGGGTTTCATTTTCTGTACCGGGATTAAAAATCACACGTTTTGGCTTTGTCTTAATAATATAGTCATAATACACATCTTGATTTTTAGGCCCAACATAGAGCGTGATTGTATCTATATCCGTGTGAATTTCTTCAGCAGGCTCTATAGCTACCCCAGCGACCTTGCCAACCTTACGTCCTACATTGACGATCTCATGGCCCTTTCTCACCAACTTATTTGCGACTAAATAAGAATACCGAGCTGTATTTGTACTGGCACCAAGTATAAGCGTTTTTTTCATAAATAATTTGTTTTATATCGGTCATATGGAATATGCCCAGTCCCTAGGCAAGCCTAAAGAATGCCAGTGCACCAGAATATTCCTTCCTATTATTACATTTAATTCACAACAAAATCTCCATTCGCATTATAGGCATTTTGCCTTAATACTGGCATTTTCAAAATCTTATATAATTCATCTAGGTTTACTAGACTTCCGTTGGCCATATTTGACAACAATACAATGGTAATATCATTGGTCAGATCTCTGACATATAAATTGCGAAAACCGTGCCACCATCCCGTATGATAAACTATCTGCGCCTCTTTAGGGGAGAATGTACGCCAGCCATAGCCATAGCTAAAGAGGTTTCGCTTGGCATCCGAGCGTGGGACATAGGCCGAATCCAACAATGCTTTATTTAAGATGCGACCGTCTTTTATAGCAATATCCAGTAAAAACAAATCCTGCACAGTGGAGTAGATTCCCTTATCGCCCAATGGTCCATCCAAGTAATTTTGTACGACAGATCTCCGCCATACCTTGTCATGGCCGATAACATTTGTTGGAATGGTCTCATAGATAACCTTAGACAATGCAGCGGTGTTTTTCATGCCTGCTGGATCGAAGATGGTTTCCTTCATATAAATCGCAAAATCCTTACCGCTTACCTTTTCGATAATGGCCGCCAACACCATATAGTTGGAGTTGTTGTAATGGAATCTACCATCAGGCGCGCCATAACGTCCTGGCTTATGCTCGGCAAGCAGCTTCATCACATCCATATTGCTCATGCCCTTTTTACGATCCTTCCAAACCCCTTCAGCGAAATACACATAATTAGGAAGACCTGAACGGTGGGTGAGCAGCATTTGAATGGTAACCCCAGGATATGGAAAATCTGGAAAAAACTCATTTACGGTCTGGCTGAGTTGAAGTTTTTCGCCCTCTACAAGCTTTAAAACACCCAGTGCTGTCAAAGGCTTAGATACCGATGCCAATTCAAATTTATCGGTAATCTGCAAGCTATCCTTCTTCAGGTAATTTGCCCAACCAAATGATTTTTGGTATATAATCTTTCCTTTTTTTGCAATCAACACATTGCCATTGAAGGCAGCCTTTGTATGTAGCTTTTGCATAAATGCATCCAACTCCTGATCTCCGGTTGCTGGATTATAAGCTAGCGCTATACTATCTTTCTCGGCCTGTTTCTGAACAATTTCTTTTTGCTTGGCTTCTGGTGATGAACAGGAACCCAAACTTAATAATACACTAAAAACTAACGTGTTAACTATTTTTACACCCACTATACTCCCTTGTATTGTATTAAATGACTTAAATTACTTTTTTGATAATTACATAATAGTATTTATTAAAATAAATAACAACAAAAAAAACGGCTTAGTTTTCACTAAGCCGTTTTTCTATACTTATTTATAATAGCTTATGCTAATAATCTGATTGGCGCTTCTAGGTAAGATTTTACCGTTTGTAAGAAAGCAGCACCCGATGCTCCATCCACTACACGGTGGTCACAACCTAGGGTTAACTTCATCACATTGCCTGGTACAACCGCACCATCTTTAACCACAGGTACTTGTTGAATAGCACCTACCGATAAGATTGCTCCATCTGGAGAGTTGATAATTGATGTAAACTCATCAATACCAAACATGCCTAAGTTGGAAACCGTAAAGGTAGAACCTTCCCAATCGGATGGTTGAAGTTTCTTCGCTTTA